>JAYUXX010000269.1:0-4153 GCA_043752765.1 Saprospiraceae bacterium
GTTTACAAAATTTTCCCTTGACAATGCTACAGTGGAAGCCACAACTTCACTGGCTAGACTCAGCAATTATGCGGGTCAAAAAATAGAAAGAATTGAAAAATTAACTCCTTTGTCACAAACCAACCTTGATTCAACGAATGTATTTTATTTTGAAAATTATCTTGCTCAGTCCAAACAAGTAGCAGAAAATGAGATCAATGTTTTTAAAGCAGAGCGATTACCCGATCTCATCATTGGATATCTTAAGGTGGATGATTTGGACACTGAATTTCGATATCGGTATAAAGCAGGCGTGACAGTTCCGCTTTGGCAGGGGCAATATGGAGGAGAGATTGAAGCCTCAAAGGTTGAAATTGAAAAGATCCAACTCCAAAGAGAGCTGAAGGTGAAGGAAGCTAATCTGAGTCAGTTGACCTGGGTGGCTAAACTTTCTCAAACTAAACGGGCATTGGAATGGTTTGAAACTTCTGCACTACCTCGAATGGAGGAACTGGTGAGCGTCTATTTGCGACTTTTTGAAGCGGGTGAAATTGACTATGCAATAACTCTTCGAAATATTGCTGACGTATTAAATACACAGAACGTTTATCTGGAAACTATAAAACAACACAACGAATCGGTGATACAACTATCTTTTTTAACCGGTAAAAACTAATCTAAAATCATGCTGACAAAATTGATAAAATGTGCTCTGATGTTTTGCCTATCTATCCCAACGATTTCGATTGTTGCGCAGGATGATCATGGTCACTCGCATGACGAAGAACCCACGACCGATGCAGTTGCTACGTCCGGTATTTTTTCGATCTATGCAGAAAGTCAGAAATATGAGCTTACCCTCAAACATGGCGAAATAAAGCCTGGTGTAGAAGGAGAGCTTACACTCTATATTGCCGACTTTGCTTCTAACAAACCCTTAAGTGATGTAGAATTAAAAATAGCGGTTCAGGAAGATCCATCTATTGTGATCACATCTGAATTGGAAGAACCGGGAGTGTATCATGTGCATGGAAATTTTCCGAAGGCGCAGCCATATTCGCTTTCTGTGAATCTTAGTTCGAAGGATAATGGAGCTGATTTGATGTTGTTGGGTAATGTCGAAGTTGGTAAAGCACCTCCGGTGACAACCGAAGTTCCTGTAGAAGAAGAAGCAGAACACACAGATTCAACATGGTGGAAATACTTGCTTGTTTTTTTAGGTGGACTAGGATTAGGATATATATTTCTGAAACGAAAGCCTAAGGTGGCAGTAGCCATATTGATGGTGATTAGTTTTCACGCTCTGATTCAGGAAACAAAAGCTCATGGTGATGATGACCATGGCGCAAAAAAAGATACTGTGGCGGGTAATAGTGTTTTTATTCCCAAGGAAACTCAATTCTTATTTGATGTATTGACACAGCCTGTTTCGATTGGTGATTTTCAGCCTTCGGTAGAGCTATTTGGAACAGTGATCACTTCGCCGGGTGGCTATGCAGATATTATAACTCCGCAAAGTGGCAAGGTGACTTCGTTGAGTGTAAAGCCGGGACAAAAAGTAAATGCAGGCCAGGTATTGGCAGTGATTCTTCCGTCCGTAAGTTTATCTGAGAGGGTAGGCGTGGCTACAGAGACTGGACGTCTGCAAGGGGATTTAAAAAATGCACAATCCGAATTAAATGCGGCACAAAAAGAACTTAACAGGCTTAATTCAATTTCTGACATCGCTGCGAAAAGAGATGTTCAGGCAGCTGAAGCAAGGTATAATGTTGCGAAAGCAAACTATGAATCTTTAAGGAATACTTCCTCAGGTGCTGCTATCTCCTCCAGTGGTAGTGTAATACTCAAAGCGCCTGTATCCGGGACAGTAGGACAATTTTCGTTGGCTGCTGGTACAGAACTCATGTCGGGGACAACTTTGTTTTCGATTACGAATCTCAACAAAGTGTATGTCGAGGCTCAGGTCTATGACCGAGATGCAGATTTCGTAAGAGATGCAGCAAAATATACAGTGACTTGCACGAATCACAATCACAAAACTGCTCAGGTGAAGGTTGTTGTGGCTGCACTTGAAGTCAATCCTTCTAACCAGTCACAAAAGGTAATTTTTGAATTAGAGAATCCTGATGGTGAATTTAAGATTGGAGAATTTGTAACACTTCAGGCATATCAGCAAAAAAGTGATAAGTCTATTTTCGTTCCAAATAGTTCCTTGTCAGAAATCAGTGGGAAGCCAGCATTGTTTGTGAAGGAAAATCCTGAACTATATGCTGTTCGATATCTTTCATTAGGTGAGGACAATGGAACACACACCATCGTGTTGAAAGGAATTGAAGACAAAGATCGTTTTGTCATTGGTGGAACGTACCAGATAAAAATGATGATGCTCAATCAATGATCCTGATGGTTCAACATGATCCTGCTTTAATACATACGCTTAATAATTTTATACAGCAATGAAATATAAATTTCTAATATTAATCGTGGTAGCGGTCATCTTTTCAGCTATTTCATGTAATAATAGCAGCAATACAAAAAGTAAAGTTGAAATAGAAGTTACAGGTAATGACCAGCCGGTCGTTGAAAAGGATAGTTCCACAGTTGTTGCTAAAGTTCCGGATGTCTGTTATAATCCGAACATGGTAAAGGATACGACCAAAAAGAGCATCAAATCAAGGGTGGTTGGTTCCTTAAATGGCGACAGTTTAAAAATAAATTATCATTCTCCCGGTGTTCGTAAACGGATTATTTGGGGAGGTCTGGTGCCATATGATGAGGTGTGGGTTACCGGTGCACATGATGCCACTACTATTGAATTTGACAAGCCACTCATCATTGGTGGAAAAGAGGTTCCTGGAGGAAAGTACGCCATATTTACAATTCCGGGGAAGAAAGATTGGATAGTCATTTTAAACAAACAGTGGAAACAGCACCTGGCTACTGAATACGACCAGAAAGATGATGTAGTAAGAATTCAAGTTATACCAATAAGAAATGAACACACTGAAAGGTTGCAATATTTTATAGATTACCTGGGGTCCGGAAAAGGGACAATTTCTATTGCGTGGGAAAAGCTGAAAATTGGGTTCGAAGTAAATACCAAGGCCAAATAGCCATCTCATTGCCTGCTTTAGCTTACAACTTCTTCTTGTTTTAATTGTTTTTTTTACTTAAGTCTATTGTATGAAAAATATATTCTTCCTGAGTTTTGGCTTACTTGTAAGTTCATTTTTTCTTCAGTCGTGCGATACAACTACATCAAACGGGACTGTGGGTGATAAAACCCAGTCACAAAAGCAACCCAAGGTAATGGATAACGGTCTGATGAACATCATGGAAAATGCGATGAGGGATATGAAAGTAATGTCCTTGTCAGGAGATTTCGATCTTGATTTTGCGACGATGATGAAGATCCATCACCAGGCTGCCGTAGATATGAGCAAAATTGAGTTAGCCAAGGGAGACAATGCCGAGGTTAAAACCATGGCCCAGAACATACTGAATGCACAAAAAGCTGAAATAGCCGAATTGCAAATGTTTATTGATAAACATAAAATGTCGGCTATGAATCAGCACGACAAAATGCATGATCAACTGATGACATCGATGAAAGATATGGAAGAAGATATGAAAATGATGAAAATGACAGAGGATGTAGATAAGCATTATGTCTCCATGATGATACCTCATCACGAAAGTGCAGTCGATATGGCTCAAATGCAACTAAAGCATGGCGGAAATGAGGCACTTAAAAAAATGGCTCAAATGATGATAAATGATCAGACGAAAGAAATTGCTGCATTCAAAGATTGGATGAATAGAAGTTAACACATTTAAATGGCTATCAATGAAAGATCATATTACAGAATCATCCCAAACATTTTCTTGCCCTATGCATCCTGACGTGAAATCTGACAAGCCAGGAAAATGTCCTGAATGTGGAATGAATTTAACAGCATCAGAATAAATAAGAAAGAACATCTTTATTCTCTTCCTTACAGATTTAATTGCCAGGCAAACACCTCAGGTAATTATCTATACTAGTAAAGCTGGATTATCTGCAAGTATCTCCGGCATGAAGTTGAAAAGACTGATGTCCGAAAAGTCGAATTCTTAGTCCAACATCATCTTCAAAAGTTTAAGTGTCCAATGCATTCTGATATCATTTCAGATC
>JAYUXX010000270.1:0-9924 GCA_043752765.1 Saprospiraceae bacterium
CTGAAGGGATATTTGAAATGGGAAGTCTTACGAAGCCGGTTATCGCCTGGTTGTCACATGAAGCATTGACATCATTAGGTATGGATAGAAGCACTTCGCTTTGTAAAATATTACCTGATTCCGTATGTTACGGGCAATGGGAGAATTTAACTTTTCATCATATTCTCGATCACAAGTCCGGATTGATGCGTTTGCCACCGGGCATTGGTGAAATTGAAACGGATATTGATGATCCTTATAAAGATTATACACTTAACCGGCTAGGCCATGATATGAGAATAATGCAACCCTCACCCGGAACGTATAGTTATAGTCACGTTGGCTATTCAACCTTGTATTGGTTATTTGAGAAAGTAGGGGGATTAGAAAAATTTACAAAAGAAGCACTGACTGAACCTCATAGATTGGGAGATACCAAATGGGATTACCCGGGAGAAGACGTTCAACAAGGACATGGATTGGATGGCAGACCACATTTACCCTGGAATACGAATGCACTTATGCCTGCGATTGGTTTAAAATCTTCGATCAATGATATGCTGGATTTTGTAAAAATTTTATTTGAGGGTTATGATAATAACAGGCGAAGACATGATTCGAATCTGTTGAAGAAAGAATTAAAATCAATGAGCAAAACAGGGGCTTACAAAGTGGTGGACGGATGGTTTGTGATACGTGCGGATAAGTCATTAGTGTATTATCATAATGGGCGGACGGGTGGCCATCATGTGAGTGTAGCTTTTACACCTCATTTGAAGAAGGGTGTAGTGATCATTGCGAATGGTGCTATGGGATCAAATGATCTTAGCCTGCTTATATTACGGATGGTCAACCAGGCAGAAAAAAAACAGAAAAAAATAAATAAATCTAAAGCTTGATTATTTTTCCGCTGTAATGACAGACCCTTTAAAAGATCTTCAGAAATTAAAAGAATTGTTTCCTGATATGGAAGCGTATGTTCCTGATCCGAAAGAATTGGAAAATGACCAATTGAAGGAAGAAACAATTTCAGAGAAAGAAAAGGCTCAAATGAAACTCTACGTTTCGCGGGACAAAAAACAACGCGGCGGAAAACAGGTTACGCTTGTGCAGGGCCACGAAGGTCCTCATGTAGTGATGGAAAAACTTCTCTCAAAATTAAAGTCTTTATGTTCAGCAGGAGGCAGTCTGAAAGATGGAGAACTTATAGTGCAAGGTGACCATGTGAAAAAAGTTATTGAATTTCTATTGAAGACCGGTTATAAACAGACCAAGCAAAAAGGAGGGTAGCGTGGTCGTTTCGACTAGCCCTCAACGACCAACAGCTTCCATATGGTCGTTTCGACTAACGCTCAACGAGCGACAGTTTTCTGAGATGACAACAGATTTATTTTATACGTTGAGGTATCAATATTTTTTTCTCAGAATCGTGGTAACAATCCGCGGGTCGTTAAGGTCAGTCTAAGCGAGCGAGGTCGTTTCGACTGACGCTCAACGGCCAACAATTTCTGCGATGACAACAGATTAATTTTTATACGTTGAATTATCATTTATTTTTTCTCAGAATCGTGGTAAGAATCCGCGGGTCGCAGAGCGTTAGTCGAAGCGACCATTCCAAGTAACAATCCGCGGGTCGTTAAGCACTAGTCGAAGCGACAATGAACCATTATTGATGAACTGCCTTGAGAATTACACGATTTTTTTTGTCCTCAATTTGCACGAGTATAATACCGGAAGGCAGATGATCAGCACTCATTTCTTTGGTATCTGATCCGGACTTGTGTATCCAGTTTTCTTTTGAGATTACTCGCCCATGAATATCAGTCAAAATCAAAGTTACAGTTCCCTCTTCAGACGGTTCTCCATAGATAGTAAAAACATCTTTAAATGGATTCGGCCTGATTTCCCATCCTGCTTCATTCTGGTGTGGGTCTGAAGTTGAAGTACCTGAAATCGTCACAAGAAGTGCACTTGTGTCGATGCCGCATGCGTTGTAAACCGTTAGCGTGATAAGGTATTGCCCCGATGAACCATATTGTACAGTTGGATTTAATGAATTATCAGTTCTGCCATCACCAAAATCCCATAAAAGACTATCATAATCGATGCCTGGATAATTGAGTGAAACCATACTACCTAATACAGTAACGATAAATGATGCATCAGGTGGATTTGCCACCTGAATAATGCCTGCAGACGTAATGACATCTGTCCCAAATCCATTTGTCACTTGTAGCGTGACATTATAACCACCCGGTACATCATACACAACCACTGGATGTTGTTCTGTTGATGAAGATGGATTCCCACCATCGAGTGTCCATAACCATGATGTGGGATTATTTTGTGACTGATCAATAAACTGAACTTCGAATGGAGCACAACCATTTTGATCTGTGAGGTTGAAGGCGGCATTCGGAATCGTTCCTAGGACAATCTCAAGTTGAGATGTGTCATTGCCACAATTATTAGTAGCAATAAGGAGGATAGTATATGTTCCAAAGTCAGTGTATGTGTGCTCAGGATTAGTCTCTGTTGACGTAGACCCATCACCGAAATCCCATTCATACGAATTTGCATTCATAGAGAGGTTTTCCATGCTCACAATCGTACCATTAGAAGAAATCAGAAACTGAGATTCCGGAACAATCCCGACCGTAATAATATTGGAAATTTCAAGCGTATCATTTCCTGCGGGAGCAAATACAATGAGTTGCACATCGAACGATCCTGCACTATTGTAATTTACTGCCGGATTTGCCTGCGTAGACATCATCGGTGTCCCACCTTCGAATGTCCATTTTAATGAAGTCGCATTTGGTGAACTCAGATTTGTAAATTGTACAGACGCTGGAATACAATCCCCATTTTGCTGAAAGGAAAAGTTTGCGGTAGGTAATGATTGTATAGCTACCTGTGCTGTAGAGGTATCATTGCCACAAAGTCCTGAAGAAATTAACGTTACTGTAAACACTCCACCAGATGAATATGTATGATTCGGATTTTCATCATCACTGATAAGACCATCACCAAAATTCCAGGTTGAACCAGTATCGTTATCGGATAAATTGGTGAATTGCGCCTGCATGCCATTTACAGTAAAGTCAAAATCACTTAGCGTCGGAGCATTAACTGTGATGTAGTTGTCGTTAAACTGGACATCACTTCCTGCACCATTTGAAACAGTAAGTGTGACATCATACGCGCCAGGAGTATTATACGTTACGATTGGATTGGGATTGGTACTTGTGGCTGGTGAACCGCCCTGGAAAACCCAGTTAATGGAAGTGACTGATCCCGCTGACTGATTTAGAAACTGAACCACAAGCGGAGCACAACCCGAAGTAACATTGGAAGAAAATATTGCTACAGGTGCAGATGTAATAATGACTACAGATTGATGTGTATCAGATCCACAATCATTTATAACGGTTAGTGTAACTGTATAGGCTCCACCTTCACTATAAATATGGACCGGATTCATACTTGTACTTGTCTGACCGTCTCCAAAATTCCAGCTGTAAGTATTTCCACTACTTCCTGCTGAATTAAAAGTTGCTTCTAACCCTTCAGCTTCATAGGTAAATGTGGCATTGGCCTGTGGCAGTACCGTGATATAATTATTGATCGTAAATACATCCTGGCCTGCATCATTAAAAGCTGTCAGGGTCACCGGATAGTTACCCGGCGTTTCGTATACAATGACAGGTTCAAATGATGTGGATGAAGGAGGAGAACCACCGGGGAAAGACCAGAGGAATGTATTTGCATTTGGCGATGAGTAATTAAAGAACTCTACTTCAATCGGATCGCAACCTTCTGTTTGGTTAGCATCAAAATCAGCAACTGGTAAAGTTATTATTTCAATCTCGATGGTAATATTATCACTACCACAAGCATTCGTAGCTGTCAGAGTCACATCATAAATCCCATCCTCATCATATGTATGTGTCGGATTAGCCATGGTGGATGTAGAGCCGTCATCAAATGCCCAATGATAGGTGGCCGCATTTTCACTCAAATTTTCGAAATCAACTGTGAGTTCATCTAGTAGAAAGTCAAAATCTGCAACCGGGTCATCGCCCACGGAAATAAAATCCTGTTGTGTTAAAGAATTAGATCCCTGAGAATTTGTAACTGTTAGTGTAACATCAAACAAGCCCGGGTTATTATAGGTTATTAGAGGGTTTTGCATGGTGCTGGTAGCGGGAGTTCCGCCTGAAAAACTCCAGGACCAGCTAGTAGGTGAGTTCGTACTTTGATCTAAAAAGTTAACCACAAATGGAACACAACCATCTGTATCAATGGCATCAAAAGCTGCTACAGGCGGAGCCCCTGAACCACAAGTGCTAAGACACATGCGGGTAGGGATATATGAATTGATTGTGTTTATCGAAGCCGGTGACCAGGTGTTGGTGTTTTGAACTGAAGGGGCCATAATGTGGGTTGAACCCGACGCATCATGGTCAGCATTAAAATTATGCCCCAGCTCATGAGCCTGAAGGCAACGAAGCAATGCGGCGTTGCTGGTGAAATCCTGAATTGTATGATATCTGAAGTTTGTACAAACCGCAGCGATCCAGGCTAATCCAATAATATCTCCGTCGAAGTCACGGTTCGTCCAGAGAGCACCAACATCATGGACATTTGAAAACCCTGTGGGCCCCCAATTCGTAAAGTCATCCAGAAGTGTACCGGAATTTGTACTATTTGTCCAGGGATCATTTCCATTTGTCGTTGCAACAAATATTTCTACTATCTCAAATTGCAAATCGGTTGAAAACTCATTGTCATAATTGGTTTCAACATTGTTGATTACAGCCAGGTTATGATTTTCAACTTCATTGACACTTCCTTCCTGCTGAAACATCTCAAAATCATTAGCTAATGCGATCTGTACAACTTTGCAAACCACCATCCGATTCTGCATGTCCTCTGTTGGCAATATCGACTCAGGATCTTTTTGGTGGGTGTGTGCATCTTTTACTCCGCAACCATCTTTAGTAAGCTCTTTGAGGTTATCACTTCTCCAGTACATCACAAACTGGTCGGAAGGAGCTGTTGGAACTATATTCC
Organism: Saprospiraceae bacterium; assembly: GCA_043752765.1. Lineage (GTDB taxonomy): Bacteria > Bacteroidota > Bacteroidia > Chitinophagales > Saprospiraceae > Opimibacter. The sequence continues at coordinate 5,056 of JAYUXX010000270.1, forward strand.
TTGCGGGCTCTATAAAAAACTCATCATTAGATTGTTCTATCAATGCGTAGAAAAACTGGTTATCCGCAGTGATCCGAACATCATTATGGCTATCATTTGTATACCCATAATAGGTTTTATTAGGGGAGCGTGCCATTTCACGTGTCCCATGTTCATCCTGTACCCTTAGTTTGTAATGAGCCGGACGTATATCCCGGGCTTGAAGATTGAATGAAAAGGTCTTTTCCTCGATTTTAATTTCAATTTCTTCAAAATGGTCTTTGGATCTGAGCAACTTAGCCGTGGCTTCAGTGGACAGTGACCCAATCGTATAAGACTTGAAGTGTTCTTTGTATTGGATGTCTTCTGCCGGCGATGCCCGCTGGGTTGTAAACTGAATCACGGACTGACCGGACAAGAAAGAAAAGGGAAGGGAGGCAAATAATGAGATTAGTGTAGCTACAGCTAAAATCTTTCTATGCATAGCAATTGTAAATTAATCAAGCTATAAATGATTGATAAATGCTTGAGTATCAGAATGAATTGGTTATAGGAGAGGTTTCGGAGGTCTAATTTACGATAATCTATTTTTAATATTTCCTTAAGAGCAAAAAAAGCAAACATTTCGTTAGAGATTTGTCATTACTCAAATAAATTCCATCCAATGCAACTAAAAAGACAATTTTACCTAATCACTTTCATTCTCACTGCCTTTTTACTGAAAGCGGATGCCCAGGCCGCACGTAAAGTTGAAAAGGACGACAAAGAGCCATCTCATATTGGATTTGGTATCAATCTTGGGAACCTTCGCTTCTACAATAGCTCATTTCAATTTGGCCTTGCTCCAAATGTAGCCTATCGTTTTGGGGAATCGTTTGCTGTAGGCTTTATGTTCAAAGCCGATTATTTCTATCAGAAATATCGTTCCCAAAATGTAAAATTCAGCGCTTTTGACCTTGGTCCAACTGTTTTTGCCCGCTATAAACCTCTTTGGAGCTGGGATGCAGCCACACCCTTCCTGAAAGGAATATTCCTTCAGGCTGAATATGAAAGAGCTTTCCAAACACGTCCATATGAAAATCAGTTTGGCGAGGCCATCCTTGATGCAAACGGCAAAATCGAAAAAGCAAGAATTCAGGACGATTATTTATATGTAGGAGCAGGGCTGGCAAGCGGCTACCCGTTTAGCACATTTGTTTCCATCCACTATAATGTGTTGGATGACGTCGAATCACTTCGATTTCCATTTAGCTACCGTATCGGCTTTACCTACAACTATTGATTAGAAAGAAGTTGATAAATGTATAAAGAGATGTCTTCCGGCCTGGGGGAAATATCCTTTTAAATGGTATAAACTTTCATCTTCTCTGCCGGCATAAGGATCACTCGAAGTAGGGTCACTTGCTTCAGACCGAAACCTATAAATCCATCCGTTGGATTCATATTGATGGTTAAATATATTTTTTAGAAAAAAACTGACTGTAAATTCCTTCGCCCACAGGCTTTTCCATTTCCAATGAATTCCTGCATCGGCTACGAAATATTCGTCAAGTAATGAAGCTGAACGTGATGTGTTATCGATATACTGCTTTCCAATATATTTTCCGGAAAGTCCGATTTTAAATTCATGTTCAGACGCAGAGAATAATGTGTAGTCGGTTTGAATGCCGGCTAATATGTTTGGAGAGAATGCAATTTGCGTGTTGTTGTGATTCACAATTTCCTGCATACCCGTATCCCAATTGTCAATGTATTCATCAAATTTCTTAATTGTATTACGGCTTAGCGTAAGTTGGCCTTTTATGGAAAAAAACTTTATCGGTGTCATTGCAAAACTCGCCTCCATTCCTGCTCTGTAGCTTTGATCTACATTCACTCGGGAATATGCTCCTACTTCGTTTAATCTCCCAGTCAGCACAAGTTGATTTTTATAATTCATAAAATATCCTACTAGTTCAATGCCTAGCAAGTTCCCTGAATGACGCACTCCCAATTCTGTATCCCAAAGTCTTTCAGGGGAAGGGCGACTGATTGGCGTAGAATTTACGTAGTCATCTCTATTAGGCTCTTTAGAAATCATTCCACTCAATCCGTAAATAGATGTGGCCTCCGACAATTGAAAGTTGAGCCCAAGCTTAGGATTAAAAAAATGGTGATTCACTGTGTAATCTTGAAGGATTCCATTCTCGTCAGGTCCTTCGAAAGAATATCTGATCCACCTGCTTTGTAAATCCACAATGGCATGAAGCTTGGTCGATATTTTCAGATTGCTCCGTCCAAATATATTTGCATCATTTTTTTCTGCCTGATTAAAATAGTAACTGTGAGGAGACAGGAAAAACTGATCAGTTTCTGTCCAGATAACATCGCCGAAATGATCTCCTTCATATTTATTCCATCCACCACCGATCACAAAATATCGCTTGAGTGGTCTCCCGATTTGTATCGTTGAAGTTAAACCGTAAAAATCGTTTTCCAGCCATTGTCGGCGTATTAGATCGGTTGTTGCCATACTGCCGGGCAAAAAATAATCTACAGGATTTTGATTGGCTTTGTATTGTTCAAAGAACCCTTTTCCGCTGGTGTAATGCAATGCATTGGTCCAACGTGCAAATGGTGTAATAGCAACATCAAAATGAAGTTGATAATGGGATTGAGTGTAATCATCCACTTCATTTTCATGGGGAGTGGTCAGGCTCTTTTCGGTACCTGCAGAATTATAAGTGCGGAGATTTTTTTTAAATACATACTGCTCGGGTACACCATTCCAGGATTGATAAGTTAATTCATCGCCGAGGGCATAGATCAATCGCACATTAGTCTGATCATGATGATAACCTGCAGAAGCATACCCGGAAAACAAATCTGTTGTTGCCCGATCGATGTAGCCATCTGAATGTAGATATGAACCCCTGCCATCAAATGTAAACCGCCCTTTCAACAAACCGGATCCTGCCCTTATAGAGGCACGTCGGGTTCCAAAGCTTCCAGCCCCCAAATCTAATCCTGCATAAGGCTCAGGAATAAAAGCCAGTGTATTGATATGAATTCCCCCACCCAGATCACCTGCTCCCGGTTGGCTCCATCCAATACCCCGTTGTATTTGAACGTTTGTTGTGCTACCTGCTATATCAGGTAGATCAACCCAAAACACATTATGAGATTCGGCATCATTGACGGGTATACCATTCAATGTGACATTGATTCGGGTAGGGTCAGTACCCCTGATGCGAAGACCCGTATATCCTATACCATGTCCGGCATCCGATGTCACTACTAAGGAAGGAGAGCCTTCGAGTAAATACGGTAAATCCTGGCCGGTATCTTTTTCACGTATTTCATCAGCAGAGATATTAGAATGGGTGACGGGTTCATTTGAACCTGCTCTCTTTGCAACAACACTGATTTCATTGATTTCAATATTACGCGGAATATGCAGGGTTACATCAATACTCCCGCGTAAATCAATTTTCTTCCGACGAATGCCATACGGTGTTATAAGCACCAACTCATAAGATCCCGATTTTAAATTTTCAAACCTGAAGACGCCCAGATCGGTGCAGGTCTGCTCCTTATAGGTGTCTTCGCCGTGTAGCTCTGCTTTCGCAAATGAATATGGACGCTCTTCTTCATCAAGGCCTCGGCCAAGAATATAATATTGAGCATAAGCAGATGGCCCCCAAAGAATTGTAGTAATGAATAGGATTGTGCGTGCTCCATGCAATAGATTCATATCCGGAAACTTATTAATCTATATTGGTTTGTTTACTTCTTTCCCTTTCTGGCATTACCCGGACAGGTTCGTTGGGTTTGATCTCAGCCTGCTACTTTAGGCACCCCATTTGAATCGGAAGTAAAGTGAAGGTAAGGAGAATTTAGAAGCGTTCCGGAGACTGATAGTCCTCAGCCGTTTGACATCCTTATATTTGCCCCGCGTTCGTAAGAAATAGCCTTTTAAGCTGTTTATGTATGAGTCACAATTTCATAGAACAATCTAAATCCATCAAATGAAATATAATGTCATAGTTATTGGAAGTGGTCCGGGAGGATATGTTGCAGCAATACGCGCAAGTCAGCTTGGCCTTAAAACAGCCATCATCGAAAAGGAGTCATTAGGAGGAATTTGTTTGAATTGGGGATGCATACCTACGAAGGCCTTGTTAAAAAGTGCTGAAGTATTTAATTATCTGCAGCATGCAGGTGATTATGGGTTCAAAGTTGATGGTGTAACTACTGACCTGACTGCGATCATCAAACGCTCGAGAAATGTAGCGGATGGCATGAGTAAAGGCGTTCAGTTTCTGATGAAGAAAAATAAAATTGATGTCATCATGGGAACAGGGAAATTGGCCAGAGGGAAAAAAGTAGATGTGACGGATGATAAAGGGAAAACAACTAGTTACGAAGCCGACCATATCATACTTGCCACAGGGGCACGAGCTAAGGGATTACCGAATATTCCGATCGATGGAGAGAAAGTGATCGAATATCGCAAAGCTATGGTTCCGGAAAAAACACCAAAGACATTGGTTGTGATTGGCGCAGGTGCAATAGGTGTCGAGTTTGCGTATTTCTATAATGCAATGGGTTCTAAAGTAACGGTGATTGAATATTTAGAACAAGGTTTAGTGCCACGGGAAGATCCAGAGATTTCAAAAGAGCTGACAAAAAATTTTACAAAAAGCGGCATCAACGTTCTTGCCAATACGTCGGTTGAAAAAGTGGACATTACCGGCGACACAATAAATGTGGTTGCCAAAGATCGAAAATCCGGCAATGTCACTGAAATTAAATGTGATCTTGTTCTGTCTGCAGCAGGAGTACAATCTAATCTTGAAAATTTGGGACTTGAAGCACTGGGAATTAAAACAGATAAGGGTAAAGTGATTG
>JAYUXX010000271.1:0-4149 GCA_043752765.1 Saprospiraceae bacterium
AGATATTGATATCAATGCGGGTGAGACGATCAGCTGGACAGCCAATAACATTTATCTGCTTGATGGTTATGTTTTTGCAGAAACAGGTTCAATTCTCAATATTGCTCCAGGTACGATTATCAAAGGAAAAGCATCTCCTTCAACAGGAGATAAATCTTCAAGTTTGATTATTACAAAAGGAGCTACCATTAATGCTGAAGGAACGGCATGTGCACCTATCATTTTCACTGCGGAATTTGATGATACTAACGATCCCTCTGATCTCACTGCAAATGATCGTGGTTTATGGGGTGGTCTTATCATCCTGGGAAATGGAATAGTTGGAGTCAATGGAGGTATATTCAATATTGAAGGTATTCCGAGTACAGAAGGTCGTGCATCGTACGGTGGAAGTAATAACGGAGACAACAGTGGAACACTTAGATATGTCTCGATCCGTCATGGTGGTGATAAACTTGAAGCCAACAACGAGATCAATGGTCTTACCCTGGGTGGTGTTGGTAACAGCACAACAATTGATTTTATTGAAGTTTTCGCAAATCTCGATGATGGTATTGAGTGGTTTGGTGGTGCTGTGAATGTGCGTCATGCATCAGTAAGTTTTTCAGGTGATGATAGTTATGACTACGATCAAAGCTGGGATGGCAAAGGACAATTCTGGTTTTCAATTATGGATCAGGAATCCAACCGTGGAGGGGAATTTGACGGTAGCGAAGCTGCTGACCTGAATCCTAAGGTAAGCCCAGTCATCAGTCATGCTACGTTTATCGGTGGAGGTACAACAACTGTGAATCCGGATAATAATGATGCACTTCGTATCCGTAATGACGGAGCTGTTCATCTTCACAACTCCATCATGACAAGCTTCGCAAGACGAGCAATTGGAATTGATAATAATTCATGGCCCCGGTTTTTAAATGGTGATATCACTTTCGATAATAATGTCTTCAGTGATTTTGTATCGGGAACTACATTCGAAACGATCGTTTCTGCAATGGATATTCCTGCACTTGTGGCGCATCTGAATTCAAGAGGAAATGTGCTTGGCAGTCCTGCTATAGCGGGTATCTCAAGAAATCCTGATGCCCAACTTGACCCTCGTGTAAATCCATCCGGAGTTGCTTACGGAAGAGCTGTACAGGTAACAGATCCATGGTTCATTCCAAGCGAGCACATCGGTGCATTTGAAGATGACAACTGGGCTTTATGCTGGACTGCACTTGATGAGTACGGATACTTTGGTGACCTGGTTTCCTCAGTAGATGATCCTGCATTATCAGCTACAGATCGTACACTTGTTGTTTATCCAAATCCTGCAAATGGTGAATTAAATGTTTCATTTGAATTGACAAATGAAATGAAACTTCAATTCAGAATTATTGACCTTACTGGAAAAACAATCCTGAGAAGTTTTTCAACCGATTTTACAACTGGTAAAACAGTTCAACATATTAATATCAATTCACTTCCCGCTGGCATGTTTGCCGTTTTGGTTGAATCAAATAACCAGATCATCGGACGACGTGTATTTATAAAAGAGTAACATATTTTGAGAACAAACTTTCCTCATTCAGAATTATTAACAGGTGCACTTAAAGAAGTGCGCCTGTTTGCATGTGGAGGTTCCCCTTGAATTCTAATGCTAATTGAAATCTGATGCTATGAAAAAAATACTAATGCTATTGTATTTATTCCCAGGGTTTCTAATGGCGCAGCAAGGTACCATCTCAGGTACTGTGCTTGACCAGGAAACCGCTGAAACCATGATATCACTTCCGGTGATTATTGTTGGAACTGAAATTGTGCGTACGACTGATTTTGACGGTAAATATTCCGTCCCACTCGCTCCGGGTATTTACACAGTAAAGTTTACCTATATCGGCTACCAGGATAAGGTAGTGACCGATGTAGAAGTAAAGGCAAACGAAGTCACCTATCTGGATATTCAAATGACTACATCTGTTTCCGAAATGCAGGAAGTTGTAGTGACAGCTAAAGCAATTGAGCGCACAGAGAACGCTTTGTTGATGCTCCAAAGAAAATCCGATAAGATCCAGGACGGAATTTCTTCACAGGAAATGTCACGCATGGCAGTTGGTAATGTAGCTGCTGCGATGACAAAGATTACGGGCACCAGTATCCAAGAAGGAAAGTATGTAGTGGTAAGGGGATTAGGTGACAGGTATTCAATCTCTCAACTGAATGGATTACCAATGCCAAGTATAGATCCATATCGCAACAGTGCGCAACTGGATTTAATTCCAACCAAGTTGCTGGACAACATCATTGCAACAAAAACTTTTACGCCTGATCAGCCTGGCACTTTTACCGGTGGCAATATTGATATTAAAACCAAAAGTTTTCCAGAACAACGAAGCTTATCATTGTCAGTCTCTTTGGGATATAATTCTCAAAATAACCTTCGCAATGATTTCCTCACACATGACGGTGGTTCAGGAGATAATTGGGGTTACGGACTTAAGAATCGGGAACGTCCCGAGATACTTTCGAGTCCACTCTTTGCTGAATACGGTGATAAGAATGCCGAACTGAGTGCAAGATTTGGCGATAGTCTGGCAGCTTCTGTGATCGATCAGGTTGTGAATTCAATGTCCTTTGAATTTGATACGCTGCAGAAAAGATCTTTCCTCGATTACGGAATGGCTCTTTCATATGGAAACAGTTTCAAAACTGGTGATAAATCAAGTATTGGACTTATCCTGGGAGCGTCGTACAAACAAGAGTATGAACACAGACCTGATGCAGTTCATGCAAGCTGGTATGTTTTTGATATGAATGCAGGAGATCTCCGTAACAGTGGAGACTACAGAAAGACAGAAAGTTCGGAGAATCCTGTGGTGAACGGATTTGGAGGTCTCGCCTACAAATTCAATGACTTCCACAATGTGGATTTTAAAATGATGTATAACCATAATGCAACCAAGGCAACCACCTTTATTGTAGGAGAAGATGGCGATAATATTCTCGCTCCTTCGTTTAAGTTTGGTAGAGCGCTGTCATGGCAGGAAAGGCAAATGATCAATTACCAGGTTTCTGGAGAACATCATTTCCCTGAAATTGGCGACATAGAACTTGAGTGGAGAGGAAGCATTGTCAATGCTACACGTGAGGAGCCAAATCTTCGATTTTTTTCTAGTCAGTTTGATTCGGAATCCGGTAATGAAGGAATTCCTTTAGCCAACGTCAATGATCCTTTTTATTTCTGGAGGACATTAAATGATGACATCAAAGTCGGAGCGCTAGATCTTACCATCCCAATCTTTAAAACTAAAAATGATGGAAGTAAAATTAAAGTGGGTGGATTATTGAGTTATAAGGATCGAAACTTTGATGAGTATAGATACATCGTTGCCAAGGGTCAATCTGCATTGAGCTACTCAGGAGAATTTCCTGAATTTTTCGGAGCAGACAATACTGGTTTATTAAGAGTTGAAAATGGAAGTGGTGGCAATAAGAAGTATGTAATTGGAAACTTTATAAATGAAGCAACCCGTATAGAAAACTCCTACAGGGGAAATGAAGATGTTTCTGCTGCATATGCTATGTTTACTTTCTCTCCAATCCGAAATCTTAAACTAATCGGTGGCGCAAGGCTTGAAAGCACAGATATTTTCGTCCAAAGTAAAATCGTACAAATTATAGGCGAAGCACCTGATAGTACAAATACAGGCGCTATCGATAAAACCAACATTCTTCCTTCAGCCAATCTTGTATATGCATTGGGCGAAAAGATGAATATAAGAGCGGGTTACAATCAAACACTTGCTCGTCCAAATTTAAGAGAGATCGCACCATTTGCTTCTTTCGATCCGCTTATAGATGAATTCTTTGTGGGTAATCCTGAGTTGGTTACTACAGATATTCAAAATTATGACCTTCGTTGGGAATGGTTTACGCAACCCGGAGAGTTATTCGCACTGAGTGGGTTCTATAAATCCTTTGACCGCCCGATAAGTCTTCAGTACCTCAACTCTTCTAATCCGGAATTTCAATACACGAATGTGAAAAGTGGAAGTATTGGAGGTGTTGAATTTGAAGTCAGGAAATCACTTGGGTTCATAGGAAGCACATTTACAAATTTCAAATTTTCCGCCAACCTCGCCTTGATCGCATCTTCAATGGATGTCG
>JAYUXX010000272.1:0-1582 GCA_043752765.1 Saprospiraceae bacterium
TTAAAGCAACCGGAAAAATTTAATCACCTGTATGCGGTGAAATCATTTTACTCTTTTGTGGAAGCCGAAGCAGCTGGTAAATCAACTTTTACAGCAACTGATCTTTTGGAGATATGCGGGATGATGCAGGATTATAAGATCAGGCTTCCGGTTCAGGAATTAGCTTCGTCAGTTACTGGTATTTATTTATCATCGCTTCATGGTGCTAAGGGTTTGGAATATGACAAAGTGATCATCAAAAACTTTGTAGAAAATGAATGGGAAAAGAAAAGAGTCAACAACCGATCTTTTTCATTTCCGGACAATCTGATTCGACAGGAAATCATCTCGCGTCCCGTTGAAGAAGAAAACAACATCGAAGATCACGATAGACGCAGACTGGTATATGTAGGAATGACGAGAGCAAAAAAGGATCTCATTCTCTCTTATGCCTTGAAAAAAGATGATGGGAAAGGATTGACACCAAGTAAGTATCTCACAGAGATTGCGCGTGAAGATCCATGTATTCTTAAAACTGCATTGGCAACAGATGAGGAAATGCTGGCAGATTACCTGGTCGCAAGAATGTCGGGCGAACAACATCCTGACTTAAATCTCGATGACCAGGAAATCAAAAACAGAGTTGAAAATTTTGTACTGAATGTCTCGGCTCTAAATCAATATCTGGAGTGTCCCCTAAAATTCTTTTATGAGAAGATTCTGAAAATTCCATCCGGACAAAAGTCGTATCTCATTTTTGGAAGTGCCTTGCATGAAGCGCTTCAACGACTTTTAGACCGGAGGTTTAAACAGTCGGATACGAAAGCAGGAAAAGAATATTTGCTTTGGGCGTTTGAGTTATTCATGGAAAAACATAAACATCTATGCACCCGAAAAGAGTACCAGGACCAGCTCACATATGGCAGAAGGGTGCTGGGTCAGTATTTTGATCATTATTCCTCCAAATGGTCAGAGGATACGCAATATGATATGGAGTATAAGATCAAAGATGTGCATATTGAAGGTGTGCCTGTCACAGGATTCATTGATCGTATCGATAAACTGAATGGTGATCTCAGAGTTTATGACTACAAAACCGGCAGCACAGATAAATATTATTTAAAATTGGCTGTTCCATCAGACAAATATCCCGAGGGAGGACCGTATTGGAGACAAATGGTTTTCTATGATCTTTTATTGATGAAGGACCCGCGTATCGGCAAGAGAATGTCAGCAGGTTATATACAGGCATTGGAACCCGATAAGGATGGAAAATTTATTGAGCGCCAACTTGAAATCACGGATGAACACCGGGCATTTGTCACTTCACAGATTACCGACACCTACCAAAAGATCCGTAACATGGAGTTTGATAAACACTGTGGTGAATGTGACTGGTGTAAGATGCATGATTTAAATCCACCCTTCCCAACAGATGAAAGCGACGAAGAGGGATAATTTTTCTTTGTGTGCTCCTTGTGAAATCTCCGTATTGTGCTTGCGATAACTGAATAAATTTAAATTCCAAAATCAGAATTTGGAAATCCTTAAATCGTGCCTATTTTGCTAACGATGAACAAAGCCCTGCCCTGCACCGTCCTTA
>JAYUXX010000273.1:0-4125 GCA_043752765.1 Saprospiraceae bacterium
ATATTATTGTTGTGGACAGGCCTCATATTTCAGTTCCACGACATTTTGCACAAAATGTTGAATTAGCAGTTGTCGCTTCAAGGCATCTCCGGGTTAGAGCAGGAGACACACTGACAACAGATCAAACTATTCAGGACGCTGTCTTATGCTACACCATACCCACGGTTACACTTGAGATGCTCAGGGAATATTATGTGAACAGCACTGTTACCCATTTAGCATCAATTATTTGGCAAGCCATTTCCGTGCAGCAAATTCTGCAGGATAAATCAAATGTGACGTATTACGCACTCGTGCACAACACACTCATCGTTCTTGCATCTAAAAAGGGCAAACTTATTTTTTCCAAAATCTTTACCATTCAAAATGAAGCCGATTTAATCTATTATTCGATTGCATGCAGCCGCATGTTACAGTCTGATGGACATTGGCTGGTAACCATTGAAAATGATGGTTCTTCGTTTGAAATGCCGGGTGATTCACTTCTTAAAATAGAACATAACCTATCACTTCCATCACTACATGATCTGATGGTTCAATACAAGCTATGCGCATCATAGGGGGCTCATGGAAAGGAAGAAGAATCAACATACCTTCTAAGAATTGGCCCGTTCGTCCCACAACCGATTTTGCAAGAGAAGCTTTATTCAATATCCTTGACAACAGATATGATTATGAGAATAGTTCTGCGTTAGATCTATTTGGTGGGACAGGTATTCACTCACTTGAACTTGCCTCACGTGGTTGTATGGACATCACTTATGTAGACCGCTTTAGGGATAGTGTAAGGTTTATGTCTTCCTTCTCGGTTGAATGGAAATTACCGATCAAGGCGGTCCTTGCAGATGTTAACACGTTTATCATAAATGCTGATCGATCATGGGATTATATTTTTGCGGATCCACCTTACGATCTCAAAAATCCTGAGGAGTTGGTGAAATTAGTGATGAAGCCAGGCGTATTAGCAGATGATGGGTTTTTTATTCTTGAGCATATTTCCAAGATCAAATTGAGCCATATGCCCGGTTTTACTGAATCAAGACAATACGGTCACACCGTATTTAGCTTTTTTGCTCAGGGATCGTAGCTTTGCCCCCTTCATATGAATAACATTATCCAGGATATCATCCACATAGCGACGCAGGGCGTTAAAGAAATCTATCAGGTAGATGTGTCTCCTGATGATCTCCTAGTTACCCCAACTAAAAAAGAACATAAAGGAGACTATACACTTGTTACTTTTTCGTTAGCCAAATCTTTACGACAGTCCCCACCGCAGATTGCAACCGCACTCGCTGAATATTTTCAGAAAAATGCATCGTGGGTTGATCATTGCGAGGTACTCCAGGGATTTCTCAATTTGTCCTTATCAAATGAATATTGGTCTTCGGTTCTAAAATCAATGTCTGCTGATAAAGAATTCTGGAAGCCTATTCTTCCCGAAGAAAAGATATTGGTGGAATTCGCTTCGCCCAATACAAACAAGCCACTTCACCTGGGCCATATCCGGAATATTTTATTAGGATGGTCCATGTCAAAAATATTTGGTGCCTGTGGATATCAGGTTACACGTGTGCAGATCATCAATGACAGGGGTATTGCGATTTGTAAAAGTATGCTTGCCTGGGATAAATACAGCAATGGAATTACCCCTGAGGAAGCAGGATTGAAAAGTGATCATTTTGTTGGTGATTTTTACGTACGTTTTGAAATCGAATTTTCGAAAGAGTATGAGACTTGGCAACTCACCTCAATCGCACAGGAAATATTTAGCAAACGACCTGATCAGTCAATTACTGAAAAGGAGTTTTTTAAAAATTATAAAAATTTATACTTCAATTCCCAAAGCCAACTAGGTAAAGAAGCGCGGGAGTTATTATTGAAGTGGGAATCCAATGATTCGGATACAAAAGCATTGTGGAACCGGATGAATCAATGGGTGTATGCAGGTTATGCAGTAACGTATAAAAACCTTGGAGTTGAGTTTGACAAATTGTATTACGAGAGCGATACGTATCTGCTGGGAAAGGATATTATTGATGATGGGCTTGAGCGGAATATTTTTTATAGAAAAGAGGATAGTTCTGTGTGGGTCGATCTGACTGAATTTGGACTAGATCATAAACTTTTGCTGAGAGGTGATGGCACATCCGTCTACATGACTCAGGATCTTGGAACAGCTAACACACGCTATAAAGAATTTGGAGCCAATCGCATGGTGTATGTAGTAGCAGATGAACAGAATTATCATTTCCAGGCTTTGTTTTCAATCATGTCAAAATTGGGAGAACCGTATGCGAGCGGATTACATCATCTTTCATATGGCATGGTCGATTTGCCAGAAGGAAAGATGAAATCGCGCGAGGGCACTGTAGTCGATGCAGACGATTTAATAGAAGATGTGATTAAAGAGGCTGGTAATGCCGCAGGAGAGAGAGAAATGATAGATGCCGGGATCATTCGAAAGATTGGAATGGCGGCACTTAAATTTTTTATTATTAAAGTAGACCCACGTAAACGAATGACCTTTGATCCAAAGGCATCCGTGGATTTGCAAGGTCAAACGGGTCCGTACATTCAGAATGCTTATGTTCGTATTCAATCCATACTCAGGAAGGCAGGAAACATAAATAATGTTGATTCCGATTATAAAGTAAATGATGATGAGAAATTATTGCTAAACATGCTTGGTCAATGTAGTCATATTATCGAGTCGGCTGCAAGAGAATACAGTCCTGCCCTGATAGCCAACTATGCATACGCACTAGCAAAAGAATACCATCGGTATTATCATGAAGTCAAAGTTATACAGGCTGAATCAGAAGTTGCGAAAACCTTTCGACTTCAGCTCATCAGTCTCATAGCAATGGTCCTGGAGAAAACAATGGATCTTCTGGGAATAGAAATGCCGGATAGAATGTAAACTAGAAACTAGAAACTATAAACGAGAAGTTAGAAACTATAAACGAGAAGTTAGAAATCCATCGTACGACGATGGGCCCGTCATTGATAAAATGAAGGTGGAATGGAAACGAGAAGTTAGAAATCCATCGTACGACGATGGGCCCGTCATTGATAAAATGAAGGTGGAATGGAAACGAGAAATTAGAAATCCATCGTACGACCTTGGTCCCGCCATTAAGAAATGGATTCGGGATAGAAATGAAAACTAGAAACTAGAAACTAAAGAAATTAAAATTGTAAATTGTAAATGGAAGAAACGCGGTCACTGAATTTTATAGAAGAAATAATAGAAGCTGATATTTCCAATGGGAAGCATGAAGGCCGTGTGCATACTCGTTTTCCACCTGAGCCCAATGGATATCTCCACATCGGTCATGCAAAAGCCATTTGCCTCAATTTTGAAATAGCAAAAAAATATGGAGGACTTACAAATTTACGATTTGATGATACGAATCCAGCGACAGAAGAAACCGAATATGTAAATGCTATCAAAGCAGATATTCGCTGGTTGGGTTATGATTGGGCTGATCGTGAATATTATGCATCCGATTACTTTCCTCAGTTGTACGAGTTTGCACTTGATCTTATTCGTAAAGGCGTGGCTTTCGTAGATGATAGTACACCAGATGAGATTGCAGTTCAAAAGGGGACCCCTACAGAACCGGGAATTGAAAGTCCATATCGCACAAGATCTATAAATGAAAATATGGATCTGTTTGTGGGTATGAAAAACGGTGACTTTCCCGATGGCGCGCGTGTTTTGCGTGTCAAGGTGGATATGTCTTCACCTAACATGCATATGCGAGATCCGGTGATTTACAGGATTAAACGTCAGCATCATCACAGGACCGGAGATAATTGGGTGATCTATCCAATGTATGATTTCGCTCATGGGCAAAGTGATAGTATTGAAGGAATCACACATTCATTATGTTCTTTAGAATTTCGTCATCACAGACCACTATACGAATGGCTGATCGAACAACTTGCCATATTTCCGAGCCGACAAATTGAATTTGCCCGCATGAATGTGACCTATATGATCACATCAAAACGCCGGCTCCTCCAATTAGTCAATGAGGGCTTGGTGACTGGATGGGACGACCCGCGCATGCCTACTATTAGCGGTGTGCGAAGAAGAGGCTATCCTGCAGCAGCTAT
>JAYUXX010000274.1:0-4110 GCA_043752765.1 Saprospiraceae bacterium
ATTGAATGAATGGGAGTCATTTTCGGATCCGAAATGGCATCCAAACTTCAGCCATGGGCTGAGATGCATTGAGCATATTTTTTGTTGAATTCGTTTCATTTATAAATCACAACTATTAAATACTTGCGATCCAAAGATCAGTTTGTTGCGCTTAAATTCTCTTATATTTTTCTCAAAATTATTTTCAAAATTCCCACCATTTCAAAACAATTCATGGAAAGTTGAATTTGGCTCAGAATAAATATTTGTTTCCAGAGAGGAAATAATTATTATATACCGGGTACGCAAACCATCATTTAGATCCTGAATGAGACATTTCTATATTTCTTTTGTATAATTCTTATACGGATTTTCAAAATTCCCACATTTTAAATTCCCATAAATCAGACTGCAAAGCATTTCAGAATTGATTCTCAAATCATTGCAATGCACTTGACTTTTTTGATTTTTGAAAATCATTTGACTTAAAAATTTAAGAGATCAATTTCTGAGTTATTCCAATTATGCTACCTACCAAAAAGGAAACCCGGTGTGTAGCCCGGGTCTCCTCCAATCTATTGTGGGTACTTTAAAAATGCTTTAATACAAAGAATGCTTATTCTATTAATTTCGAACCAGAGCTACCATTTTAGTAAGAGTTTCAAATGGAGTTCTTAATTGAACTACATAAGTTCCTTCCGGAAGATGTGAAACATCAAATCCGCGTGTATTTACGCCTTTGTTTCCCTTGATGCGGTCAGCCATGACCACCTGTCCCAGATAATTAGTGAACGATAGATCTATGTTCTGCTCTTCTGCCAAATCAATACGAATAGTAAATTCACCACTTATCGGATTCGGCCACAAACTAAATTTGTTGAAATTTTCTCCACCCTGATTATAAGAACCAATATCAATACTCGTTTGTCCATCTACTGTGTTGGTAACCGAGTTGTCCAATTGAGGTGTATTTATGAGAGAACCCTGTGTTGTTTCCACACAATTGATTGTGATCATACACATTGAAACACAACCAAATGAGTCTGTCACGGTGAGTATAACTTTCACTGCTGAAAATCCTACATATATCGTAACGTCAGGAGTACCCTGCCCACCCTGGATGAAACATTTTTCACCGACGATTTCCCACATGTACGTTAATGGACCATTACCACCTGTAACATTGCTTGTGATCACCACGCCATGAGAATTACATTCAATTACTCCAGGTAATTCAATATTACATTCCAGGAATGTATCCGGAATCCATAATATTCGCTGAATGAATTCTGATGAATTTCCACAAGCGTCCGTAGCGATCCACTTCCGCGTAACAATGAACTCACCCGGATTTAAACCAGGTTCGATTGTTTCAGAAAACAGAATGGTCACTGGCCCTGCAGGATCCTGTGCAGAAGCAACAGGAACCTCTGGCAGTGGTGCACATATAATGGTTGTGTCTTGCTGCATGCCATCGAATACAGGAGGTGTATCATCCATTATATCAACGTCGAAGGAAATCGAACTGGAATTACCACAAATGTCTGTAGCGATCCATGTATATATTCTTCTTTGGAAAAATCCGTCTGTTAGGCAGTCCTCAGCAAATGTTGTATCTACTGAAAATACGGTCAGAATTCCAAGATTACAGTCATCTGCAAAGAACATACTAAATTCATTCAACGCATTCAACTTATTGATCAGATCGGTCTGAGATAACATCACCAGGTTATCTGAATTGTCCATGAAAAATCGGATCACCGAATACGAAGGAATAAGTATTTCAGGTGGAGTTGAATCATTCACCATGATGATCTGACGGATGACGGATTCGTTTCCACAAATATCCACTGCAGTCCATATTCGTTCAATAAGTAAACCGTCTCCACATGGGGAATCTAACGTATCCTCTTCCATCGTAACTTCCACAAACTGGTCTGCGCATTCATCGTATGCTGTCACGAGGGGTATCGTAAGATCATTACAGATAGTTTCTTCTACTCCTTCTATCTTTAGACCTTGGCCGCCTACATGGACTATCTGTGTTTGAGAAGTTTTATTACCACAAGGATCTGTGAGCGTAACAAGACGCTGAATGTCATACGTAAATGCACAGTCTCCCTGGATAATGGTCTCAATCATCGAAATTTCAACATCACCACAATTATCGGAAGCTAAAATCAAGGGCATTTCGTCATTACATCCAATTGACACTTCAGGACTAAAGTTTTGAAAAACCGGACCTGTTTGATCTACTACCTGGGCCATCACTGATGCTGAACTTTGATTTCCGCAAGCATCCGTGGCAGTCCATACGAGTTGTACCATTGCCACCATGCCACCGGAAACACAATCGCCTGTTTCCATTAATGTTTCAGTGAAACTCATCGTCACCCCTTGTCCACAACCATCGACTGCACTTCCATCATGCACACCAAATGTTGTGAAATTGGAATTACTTGATGAACATTCTACGAATAATGTATCTGTAGCAGTCATCCCAATCAGATCGGGATTTATAAATTCAATCACAGGTGGTGTCAGATCATTCGGAATAAGGATAACAGTATCTACTGCTATATTTCCACAATCATCACTGGCTTCATAAGTTCTTCTCAGTGCAGTTCCTGTTCCACATGGATTAGGAATGTTGACATCCCAGAATCGCACAGAAGCTTCACCGCAATTATCGGTAGCATCTATTTCGCGAAGTAACGG
Source organism: Saprospiraceae bacterium (assembly GCA_043752765.1). Classification (GTDB taxonomy): domain Bacteria; phylum Bacteroidota; class Bacteroidia; order Chitinophagales; family Saprospiraceae; genus Opimibacter. The sequence goes on from JAYUXX010000274.1 coordinate 2,698, forward strand.
ACTACCTACACATGTCATTTCAGGAATACCTATTAGCGTTGGTGCTTCATCGTCCATAAGGTGCACTGTCAGTGTCATTGAACTTTGATTTCCACACATGTCAGTGGCTTCCCATGTATATATGCGTTGTTCGACATATCCAAAGAATTCACAATTGTTAGAAATGATCACATCACTATTAAAAGTGATTTCAGAAGAACCACCGCATGAAAAAGAAGTAGCCATTGAACCCCCATCTAATGAATCAAAAAAGTCGGGTATTCCGCCTTCGTTGCATGTGTATTCGAGAAGGGTACCATTTGCTATTCCTGCAATTTCAGGTTGCAACATCAGCAGATCAGGTCCCTGATCATCTACCAGCGTTATATTCTGAGTTTCTATTGTCACATTACCACAAGCATCTGTGGCTGTAAATGTCCGCACGATGACAAGACCATCCTGACAACCTGTGATAGGCTCACTATCTTCTACAAGAATTACGCAAGCACATAAACATTCGTCGGAGGCTATAACAAGCGTGGGTATCGGTGGAACAGAGTCACAATTGACGGTGATATCTGTCGGCACACCTAATATAACCGGAGGAATAGTGTCAACAAGAGCCATGAATGCGAACGCTGTGCTCGTATTGCCGCAAGCATCTGTAGCAGTCCACGAGAGTCGGTATAAATTTATATAACCATCTTCTTCACAATTACCCGCATCCTCTATTGTCTGTGTGAATATCACTGATACACTGCCTACACAATTGTCTATAGCATTGACACTACCCGCATTGAAGGAAGGGAGGTCAAATAATGGATCCTGTCCAAAACACTGAACTTCAATTGTACCACCATTTGGAACACCCAATAGAAGTGGAGATGTAAATGTTATGACTGGAGAAGTATTATCGAATACGGTGATAATCTGTGAACATGTAGCCGAATTACCACAAGCATCTGAAGCCATATATGTTCTGGTAAGTGTAAACCGGTTAGTACATGTTTGATTCGTAATCACGTCACCTGCCAATGTCACTGTTACAACTCCACCACAATTATCTGTTGTCACCACAAGAGCAGTGTTCGGTGCTGGAACCTGGTCGGCACACTGAACCGTAATATTTGCAGGACAGGTAATTGATGGGACAGCATTGTCAAACACGGTGATTTGTTGAGAACAAGTTGAAGAATTGCCGCAGGCATCAGTAGCCCGGAAAGTCCTAGTGAGAATAAATCGATTCACACACGTTACGTTAGTACTGACATCTCCAACATGTGTTACTATTGCAGTGCCACCACAATTATCAGATGCGACGACCAGTGCCAGATTCACTGCAGGCACCAGACTTGCACACTGAACAGTGATGTTAGCCGGGCATGTAATAACAGGAAGTGTATTATCGAATACAGAAATAGTTTGTGCACAAGT
>JAYUXX010000275.1:0-21400 GCA_043752765.1 Saprospiraceae bacterium
CCTCTAATAACCAACTGATCAAAAAAGAACCTTGTTGAATATCAACACATTATGAATTTATTTAATACAAATTAAGGGGTTATTCGAGGTTCCCTTTAGTCTCAAGAAATGCAAGTAAAATCTTGTATTTAATAATATTATTTAAAGGTAGTTCTGTCGAAGTATCAAAAACTATACTAGTTGACGAAAAGTAAGTTGTCCCTGTATACCCTGAGATACCAGCATTAATTAAAACATTTTGATTATCCAATTCGCATTTGATGTATTCATCCTTAAGAATATCAGGCTCTTCTATAAAAGAGAAATGGTCATCATAACAAGCTTTCCAGTTTCTTTCAAATCTCTAAAAAGTGGAGGATTATTTTCAACATTACATGCGTATAGTATCAACAAGAATAAACTTAATATTAAAAGCGATATAATTTTGACATACATAAGAATTCAATTATTCTGAGCTTGTTCTGATCTCACTCTTTTGCCTACTCAGTTAAGCGTATCCGGCATCACCAGATTGAATGCAGGAATATCAACATTGAATTGTTCTCCCGTGTCAGTCCTGATCATAGAGTAATACCCTGACATCTTTCCGATCGGAAAAGCAAGAACACAAAAGCTACTATACGAATGTAGTCCTCCTGCTTCAAGCAATGGTTGTTCTCCAACTACACCGGGACCATCTACCACTTTTTTCGTGCCATCTGCTTCAGTAATATCCCAATGCCGGGAAATCAATTGAACTGGAAATTCATTATAGTTTTTAATGCTGATCGTATATACATGTAAGTATTGGGAACGATGCGGAAATGAATGGCCGGGCTGGAAAGCGCTTTCCACACCTATACGTACACCATTTGTAGTCAATGCCTGCATCAGTCTAAAAGTAGGAAGTTTTGTACAATGTGTTCGGCCTCTTTTAATGTAACGCTGAGGTCATCATTCACAAGAACTGCATCAAACTGGGACTCAAACGTAAGTTCGAATGCCGCTTTTTTAAGTCTTCGCTGGAGGCTTTCTTCATTATCCGTCCCCCGGACTCGAAGCCTTCGTTCAAGTTCTTCGATCGACGGTACCCTGATAAAGATGGCCAGTGTTTCCTCCGGATAGAGCTTCTTGATACTCATTGCCCCATTTACATCGACATCAAAAACAACATGTTTTCCGCATGAAATAATTCTCTCGATTTCCGACTTGGGGGTACCATAGAACTGTCCTGCATAGACCTCTTCCCATTCCGCAAAGGCATCCATAGAAATCCAGGACTTGAACGTTTCTACAGATAAGTAATAGTAGTCCTTGGCATGAACTTCGTGATCACGTTTTTTACGGGTGGTAGCCGAAACAGAAAATGCTGTGTCCTCAAACGTGGACAGAATGTGCCTGACGATGGTCGTCTTTCCAGATCCACTGGGAGCAGTAAAAATGATAAGCTTGCCTGGCAGGGTCATACGATGTTAGCCAGTTGTTCCTTTATTTTTTCAAGCTCATTTTTCATGGTGACGACAAGATGCTGCAGTGGACTCCATTGAGCTTTCGCACCCAGAGTATTGATCTCACGACCCAATTCCTGAGCTATAAAATTCAATTGTTTGGACTTCATTTCCATATCACCTGTAAGCGTTTGCAGGAAGAACGTGCAATGCTGCTGAAGTCTTACCTTTTCTTCATTGATATCGAGCCTGTCTAGAAAATATATCAACTCCTGTTCGAACCGGTTCGAATCAACCTGGTCTGCATTCAGAAATTCGTCAAGCTTCTGTTTCATGCGGGTTCGTACGAATGCCAGTCGCTCTTTATCATGTGGTTCTATCTGGGTGCACGTATCATGAATGGCAGTGGCTGATTGAAGGAGGTCATTATATTGACTTCTGCCTTCGTGCGTGCGGAATTTGATGAGGTTGTCGATGGATTGATTGACTGAATCCAAAATGGCATTCCACAGAGAATTATCTATATCTGTGGTTGTCCGGGATTTCAGGATATTCGGAAGTTTCAATATTTCATGAAGAATCTGGTCGGCTCCTACTCCGAGGCTGGAGGCAATCTCGCTGAGTTGATTGAAGTGTTTACGGATAAGAGCTTTATCATAATCCATATCATCAATTGCTAGGTCACCTTCAAAGCTGATGGTCATCTCAATCTTCCCCCGTTGCGTACGAAGCAAAACCAGGTTTCGAAGTTCGATTTCCTTTTCTCCCAGATTGACAGGTAGCTTGATCCTGAGATCAGTCACTTTAGAGTTCAGAGACCGAATCTCCGTGAGGACATGCATATCATTGTATGTGGAAGTTCCCCGACCATACCCAGTCATAGATTGAATCATAGGTGCGAAGATACCTTTTTAGGGTTAGGCAAATGGGGCACTTTCGGTCTCCGACGATTTCCGTAATCAGGCATATCCTTTTAGCTCATAAGCACAAGAACCCTCCCTCTGAAATTGTATATTCTGTACAATCCCAAGGGGTTATGCATGCATGTGTAAAATAAAAATATGTAACCCTATGATTCATTATCGAAAGTATTTATCGAACTTTGCCCTCCCGAATTGCCGGATTATTGGCATAACTTACTATAAATCAGAGTAATGAGAAAAGCAGATTTGGTTAACACCATAGCGGAAAAAACAGGCGTTCCTAAAGTTGACGTCTTGGTGACCATGGAGACATTCTTTTCCGAGATAAAAAATTCGTTGTCTAAAAACGAAAATGTCTACATACGCGGATTTGGTTCTTTTATTACGAAAAGAAGAGCTAAAAAGGTGGGAAGGCATATTAAGAATAATGTGTCGATCGAAATTCCTGCGCACTACATACCGTCCTTTAAGCCCGCCAAAATATTCGTGGATGAGGTAAAAGATGGAGTTAGACCTGAAGAATAGTTTACAGGTGATGAATCGCGAGCAGATTTATTATATCCTGGGAGCCATCATTCTGGTCGCTATATTGTTTTTAGGCTTTAGCACAAAGCCGTCAACACAAAAAGCACTCGAAAAGTCGAGAGTTTTAAATACACAAAAATTTGACATTCAAGTTCTCCAGGAGGAAGCTAAAAAGGATCTTTCTAAGGACGAAATCACCTACATCGAGGCCTTAACAGCCCAGGAACAATTTGCAGGTGCCGATTCTACCAAGATCAGGATCTTAAAGGAACTGTCGGGGTATTGGTTTCAACTTAAAAGACCATTGATGGCAGGATATTATGCCCGTCAGGTTGCTGAGTTAGAACAAAGCGCCACGAGCTGGTCCATCGCAGGTACCACCTTTGCCTCAGCATTAGCGAATACTGAGATTGAGGAGAAAAACCGAATTTTATCCAGAGATCAGGCAATCGAATCCTTTGAAAATGCGATTTCTCTTGAACCGGATGTTATCGAACACAGGGTAAATCAGGCGCTATGTTACATTGAAACTCCTGATGTTGCCCAACCCATGAAAGGTGTTCAGATGTTGGCATCACTAGCTACAAATTATCCGGGATCAGCAATACCGGCGTATCATCTGGCCAGGCTTGCAGTGAAAACGGGACAACTTGAAAAAGCAGAAGAAAGGATTGATCAGGCACTAAATATTGATTCAACAAATACGAGAGCCGCCTGTTTGGCCATTGACATTTATACAGCCGTTGGCAAACCCGATAAAGCCCGAAAATGGGCAGGTTTGTGCAACACAACGAAATAGACATAAATTTTATAAAATAATAATTTCTATACTATGCCTTGCGGTAAGAAGAGAAAAAGACATAAGATCGCTACACACAAGCGAAAGAAGCGTCTGAGAAAAAACAGACATAAGAAGAAGAACAGATAAGCATTTTTTAAAACCGGCATCATTGCAGTCCGATGTTCCAAGATATTGCGCTCTTTGACTGAAAGAACGCCGCCGGCAGGTCTGAGTCTTCTGATACCCTCAATAGCCTTTATGCTCAGCCTCCGGTGTACATCGAGATTAAACCGATATACCCTATTGCCGTCAACTAATGCTCAATCACCTGTCCGGGGACAGGTGAGTTCCGGTAGCTTTTGTTGATTTTTGCCTTTAAGGGCTAAGACTGCATGTAATGCCATTGAGCAGATAGGGTATTATTATGGACAAAGAATTAATCGTCCAGGGTTCTCCGACTCGAGTTGAAATAGCACTCGTCGAAGACCAGAAACTGGTTGAGCTACATCAGCAAAAAACAAAGACCAACTTTTCGGTTGGTGATATCTTTCTGGGAAAGATCAAAAAGATCATGCCCAGCCTGAATGCCGTCTTTGTCGACATTGGTCACAGGAAAGACGCTTTTCTTCATTATACAGACATGGGTCCCAAACTGAGGACAGTCATGAAATATACCGAAGACAGTATCCAGGGGCAACAACAAACTTCACTTCTTGAGAATTTTGAGTTTGAGCCCGAGATCATTAAGACGGGCAAAGTTGATCAGGTTCTTAAAAAGAATGAGAACATCCTCATTCAGATTCTGAAAGAGCCAATTTCCACAAAAGGTCCACGATTAAGCTGTGAAATTACCATCCCGGGCCGCTTTATTGTGCTTACTCCTTTTACGAATACAATTGCTGTTTCGAAAAAAGTAAGTAGCCAGGAAGAACGCAAAAGACTTCAGCTCCTAGTAGAATCCATTCGTCCCAAAAACTTTGGAATTATTGTTCGGACAGCAGCGGAAGGCAAAAAGGTTGCTGATCTCCATGAAGAACTAAAGGAACTCCTTGATAAGTGGAGCCAGATTCACAAACAACTTTATAAACGACAACTTCCCGCTAAACTGCTCAGCGAACTCGATAAAACCAGTTCAATTTTGAGGGATATGCTTAACGATGATTTCACCAATATCATCGTCAATGACAAGGACATCTTTGATAATATCCACGATTATCTTGAAAATATAGCACCTGCTAAAAAAGATATCGTCTCTTTCTATAAAGGCAAGAAACCTGTATTTGATACTTATGGTGTCAACCGGCAGATTAAATCCTCCTTTGGAAAAACCGCGACCTTACCGAGTGGGGCTTATCTCGTGATCGAGTCAACAGAAGCCATGCACGTCGTTGATGTCAATTCCGGTCCCAAGATGCAACGCAAGGACCAGGAAAGCACTGCCGCAGCCGTCAATATGGAAGCCGCTGAAGAAATTGCAAGACAACTCAGGCTGAGAGATATTGGAGGTTTGATTGTCATTGACTTCATCGATATGCGAAGTCCTGAGAATAAGGCAGAGCTTATCCGCCACATGAAGGATATGATGAAGAGGGATAGCGCGCAACACACGATACTCCCGCTGAGCAAATTTGGTCTCATGCAGATCACACGACAGCGCGTTCGTCCAGAGGTTAAAATTGATACAACTGAATTATGTTACACCTGTCAGGGTACGGGTAAGGTTAATCCAACAGTGTTGATTACAGACGATATCGTTCGCGATCTTGAATATATACAACAAAGCAGGCCCGGAACAAATGTGCGTATTGAAATGCATCCGTATGTCAATGCTTTTCTAAAGCAGGGCTTTCCAAACTTTCAACACCGCTGGTGGTGGAAAAATCAAAAATGGATCCGGATCAGTTCCAATTCAGATTTCAGTCTGCATGAGTACAAATTCTTTGATAAAAATAATGATGAGATCAGGCTCTATTAATGGATCATGACACACCATCGCACGATATCACTTCGATAGACGACATCAGGGAGTTGATTGATTCATTTTATTTGAAAGTCAAAGCAGACGATTTGCTTGGTTTTATATTTAATGATGTTGCCCATGTAGATTGGGATCATCATCTGCCGAAGATGTATGCATTCTGGGAATTTCTTTTATTGGGTGGAGATGCTTATCAGGGCAATCCAATGGAGCCTCATAAGAGGCTGCATGAAAAGATAAAACTTCGCCGCGAATATTTCGAGCGATGGGTTACGTTGTTCAAACAAAATGTTGACGAACATTTTACGGGACATGTTGCGGAGGAAGCAAAAAATAAAGCTATGATGATTGCGCTAACATGGATACCAAAATTCCAAGACAAAACAATTTCCTGAATCATCCGCTGTAATATCCGTTTCATCCGTATTTCTTTTTCTTTTTAACTTGTCCTGACAATATTGGACGTGTAAATGCATTTAAATGAAAGTTGTCCAAATGAAATGATGTGAAGATATTTTTTCCAGTGCTCAACTGGGGCCTTGGCCACGCCAGTAGATCCTTACCCCTGATCAGAAAATATCTGAATCTTGGACATGATGTGATTGCTGCTTCAGATGGAGAAGCACTTCTCATGCTTCGTAAGGAACTTCCCGATCAAAAAGTTTTACAGCTTCCCGGATATGGGATTCATTATTCGAGTAAGTATATGCCTGTCAATATGCTGAGGTATGGTCCCCGAATGTTGAAATCGATGAAGACGGAACACGAACTGACGGATGCGATCGTCAAAAGAGAGCATATCGACTGTATCATTTCTGACAATCGATATGGTTGTTATCATCAAAGCATTCCCTCCGCTCTCATTACCCATCAGTTGCAAGTGTTCACGGGACAGAAGTTATTAGATATTTATATCCGAAGACAAATTCGAGGGTGGTGCAGAAAATTTTCAGAAATATGGATACCTGACCAGGCACCTCCGGATAACATCACAGGAGAACTTTCAGGAGTCGATACTTCGCCCGTGCCAAAATACTTTCTCGGCGTTATTTCCGAACTGACATGCAAGCCTGCCGTTGGATTTTATAATGCAATCGCCGTAATATCAGGACCCGAACCTCAACGCACTAATTTCGAAGAATTGGTCATCAAAGAATTGTCGCAACTGGATGGAAAATTTGCAATTGTTTGCGGAAAACCTGGAACAGAAGAAACAACGAGAGAAGAAAATAATTTAACCATCATTCCTTATATGACCAGAGCCCAGCTTTCAGGCTTATTGGATAAAACTGAAATTGTCATTTCTAGGAGCGGATATACAACTCTAATGGATCTTGCAAAGACAGGTCATAAATCTATTTTGTGCCCTACGCCTGGACAATATGAACAAGTATATCTGGCGGATCGGCTCGCATTATTAGGTCAATGCATTTATAAGCGCCAGGAAAATTTGAATTTGCGAAAGGCATTGGAAGATGTTCAACACACGAAGTCGATAGGTCACGAAACCACTACCAAAGAAGAAGACTTTGTGGACCGGTTATTTCACCTCAATAAACTTAAGGTCAACATTCCGGCTATTAATAAAGTGAATCAATAATTATTTCTTTTCTGAATTCAACTTGGGTGAAGAATTCACCTGCTCCATAGCTCTTTTCAATCCAATGCTGACAAACGCTTTAATAGCTTCTGAAGAGGATTCTAAAATGGCGGGTAGAATCTTCTTTTCTTCTGAAGACCAATTCCCAAGTACATAGTTCACTTGTCCTCCAGGCTGAAAATTCCTTCCTATACCCACACGCAACCTTGCATATTCGATGGAACCGAGTTGTAGATGAATATCTTTCAATCCATTGTGTCCTCCATCCGTTCCTTTCCCCCGCAATCGAATGGTGCCCGGATCAAGTTGAATCTCATCTATAATCACAAGTAAATTTTCAACCCCTATTTTTTCTTTCTGTAACCAATACGAAACAGCCTTCCCACTTAGGTTCATGTATGTATTAGGTTTGAGAAGAAGTAGGGTTCTTCCTTTAAATTTGGCCTCTGCGATATGGCCGTATGCGACAGATTTCCATGTGGCGTTTAAAAGAAAAGCCAGATGCTCTACTACCTGAAAGCCGACATTATGACGCGTAGATGCATACTCGTCTCCAATATTTCCCAATCCTGCAATTAAATACTTCATAACCAGTCCAAAGATAATTTTTTATAAAAGGACAACCCTATGCGGATATTGATAAGTTCCGGAACACAACTCATTTTGAGTCATGCATGAGTTGTATAAAAATGCAAATAATATAATTTTTTTTGTCCAGTTTGCTCTCAGCTAGTTTAAGCTTAATGAGGGCTTAATCGTGTATAATTTTACACTTTCTTCTTTTCCTCGCAGTTGAGTGTTTCCAAATTCTTCGGCTGAATATTCCCGGGAAGAATTTAAAATGGAAAGTAGATCAGAAGATACCAGATTGTCAACCTTGTGCTGATTACACACGCTTTGAATGCGGGCTGTTGTATTTAGTACATCACCGGTAAAGATGATTTCTTTTTTAATAACACCAATTCGTCCTGTAGTTACCTTTCCATAATGTATCCCTGGTTTAAACTCAGGAATCATTCCAAACTCCTTCATATATTTTTTGGCGTGACTTCTAATAATTTCCTTACTCATAAAAAAGCAGCGCAAGCAATTCTGGTTGGGCAGACCATCTTTCAATCTCCAGGATATAACCACTTCATCTGCTACGTATTGATAAATTTCTCCCCGTGATTCGATGATCGCTTCTGTGATATCAGCATAATATTCATTGAGGAATTTAAAATATTGAACATGTCCTAATTTCTCCGCTACAGTCGTAGAAGATTTTATATCCATGAACATAAAAATTATTTCTTCCTGACGGGTTTTATGATATTTTCCAAACAGGAAGTTTTTTAAGGCATTTTGTCCAAGATGGTCACTCAGTTCAGAAAGAAAAATAGCAATGGAAAAAACCATTCCTACATACATCATAATACTCCAGAATCCTGCACCTTTCAGAAATACGAGAAGTCTTGTAAAAACTAAAGGATGGAAAAGGGAGACATCCTGTATAATACTTATACTCAACATACTGAAAGCAGCCACAAAAAACAGTATGGTTGAAATATAAATAATGGATTTAAATAAGAATTTATTCGCAAAAGATTTTTTTGAAAAAATCTTATCTAATACTAACACTTCTATCGTCCCGAAAATTAATCCCATCACGCATGACTGAAAGATTGTAAAAATGGAATTTTCAATTAAGTTGTACGGATTTCCTGTTGCATAGGTGTCACTCGTTCCTAATAAACCTCTTTCTAAGAAAGCATAGACAACGCCAAAGAGTAAGCCCACAATGCCAAAGGGGATTATTTTACTTACTTTCCTTTTTTGTCTATATGGGAATCGTAAATGTCCTGCCATAGTTGGATTATCACTTTATAGTAATAAGTGCTAAAAGTCCACTTTCACCTTATGATACGGATCATGATAAATAATGATTTTATATAAGCGGGAGGTTAGGACTTCACCTATCTTTGAATCATGAGTCAAATTACGTCAGCATTATTTAATCGCCCTGTAGAAGCAGATTGCGAAGCCTATTATTTCCGATACATTGATCTGGTACCGGATGTGGACATCTCAACTTTCCTGCACACACAACGGGATTGGTTTGGTGATTGGATTGAGGGTTTAACCCCGGAAGAGTGCATGTTTAGCTATGCTCCAGGTAAATGGACATTAGGCGAAATGATCGGACATGTGCTTGATACAGAGCGGGTTTTTTCATACAGGATGCATGCTATCAGCCGAAATGATCAGAATAAATTCCCTGGTTTTGATCAGGATGAATATGTGAGGGATTCAAATTATAATCAAATAGCTTCTGCTGGTCTTGCCAGTGAATGGAGAGCCATTCGGTCTTCTACGTTATATCTGACAAGACATGTGAATGCAGAAATGACCTCCCGTGTTGGTATAGCCAATAATCTCCAGATTCGGGCATCTGCATTTCCATTCATTATGGCAGGACATGTGATACACCACTATCGGATAGCGCAGGAAAGATATCTTGCCGCTACCTGATATGATTCATGTAGCAGATACGCGGAGATTTTTATCAAAAGTGACACTTCCAAAGATTTTCAATGCAGCGTCATTATGGTCCTCATATCAGTTGACCAGGTTGATTGGAAAACCAATCCAATGGGGTAAGCCCATGACCATTTCCGTAGAGCCTACTACAGCTTGTAACCTTCGATGTCCTGAATGTCCCAGTGGTTTACGATCGTTTACAAGGGAAACAGGCAATATGAAAGAAGACTTTTTTCGTACCCTCATCGATGACATGCATCATCAGTTGGTATGGCTGATCTTTTACTTTCAGGGAGAACCGTACATCAATCCAAAATTTCTTGAAATGGTAGCCTATGCCCATATGCGAGGCATTTATACCATTACATCTACCAATGGCCATTTTTTACATCCCGAGAACGCAAAAAAAACTGTAGCCTCCGGACTTGATCGCGTATTGATCTCGATTGATGGATCAACCCAGGATGTTTATCAGCAGTATCGAAAGGAAGGTCATTTGGATAAGGTATTGGAGGGAGCAAGAAACCTGGTACAGGCAAAAAAAGAGGCCAACTCTTTAACGCCTCACATTGTGTTTCAAATGCTGGTGGTAAAACCAAACGAACATCAAATAGATGATGTAAGAAAGCTTGCTTCTGAAATTGGCGTTGACGAAGTCAAACTTAAGACAGCGCAGGTTTATGATTATAGTCACGGCAATGATCTTATTCCAACCCAGGAAAAATATAGCCGATACAGGCAAGATGCGTCGGGTGAATGGAAAATTAAAAATAAACTTCTCAATCAATGCTGGAAGCTCTGGCATGCTTGTGTCATCACATGGGATGGAATGGTGGTGCCTTGTTGTTTTGATAAAGATGCAAGCCATCGTATGGGTGATCTGCGTCAGAATACATTCAAAGAGATTTGGAATGGTAGAACTTATCAAGGATTTAGAAATCAACTATCAAAAGGAAGGGATCAAATTGATATCTGTACCAACTGTACAGAGGGATGCAAGGTTTGGACGTAGTATTAATGTGTTAATCTGTACAATACATCAAGCCACCGATAATTTGCTTTGAAAATTTTCATGAGCGGTACTGACCTGGCCCCAAATTGTCTTCTTATCTCAGTGATCGGTTCTAACATACTTCCGCAGAAATCAAAGGTTTGAACTCCTTTGTCTTCAAAAGCAATGCGAAGGGCTTCACGACATAAAAGAATACTCGCTCCTGCAGACCTTCCTGCATCATTATCTCCCGCCAGAAAATAGTAAGCAGTAGCTGAGTCCCATAATAAATAAGATACTGCCATCAATTTGTGATCACTAGAATATGCGCCTAATTTTACACCTGCTTTATGACTTGTAATTGCTCGATCCAGTTTGAGAAACGTATCAAATGAATAAGGCATTTTCATGTTCTGGCGCTGGTATGTGAGAAAACAATGATCATAGAAAGTCCGGCTTTCGATATTTTCTTCAATTTTGATTTCAGCAGATGCCTCCCGGATATTGCGTTTGATGTTTCGGTTGATTTGTTGATCCAATGTTGCATCATCCATCCGATCGATGACAAAGGTGTATCGCACTTCCTGTCTGAAACCCTTCCAATAAAAGGGCAGCCAGTTATCAAAACTTTTATCTGTAAAGACCATTGAGAAAAATCCAAAATCGGGAAGACTATCAATCAACGCCCAGATGATTTGTTTTTCTCGGGTCAGCCACTTGTGCGCAGAGATGTCAGGAGGTTTCTCCATGTATATTTTGAGATGATGCGTCAGCGATGGCATGCCTATAAATTTCACTCCCCATTTTCGGCCAACTGCAAAAACTATCGCGCCTACTAATTGATTATTGCGATATGCAAAACTCACATCCCATGGACCGGATGCATCCAACCACCATGGTTGATGGAACAATGAATTTATTTTCCCCTGCTCACAAAGAAGTATGTATTGTTTTTTTCTTTCTTCCTGTGTCATCGGGTCATTTTTTTTCGCGCTTTGGTGAACCAATAAAACCAGACAGGATAATAATGATAGAGAGCTTCCTGTTGACCGTGGGTTCCTTCTTTCCACCTGAATACTCCAGAGAGTTTTGGGTCGTTTAGATCGGAGTTATATCCATTCAGGTCCATACAGTCAATCCCATTGTTCCGCAGATAGACACCATCCTGCCATAAAAGATAGTAATGCGCTCTGCCGCTCATTGCTGCATCATTGTCTGCATTATGATGTGCACTTGCATTTACAAAAAGAAGGCTGCGTTTTTCTTCTTCATCAATTAACCATACATGTCCCGCCAACATTTTGTCGGCTGAAAAAACTGCAGAGCACAATATCCAGGGCCTGGAATCGAAATCAGTTGGGATATGCCCACGCAATTCTTTTGCGGTCGCAGTTTCGCTGAATAATTTCAAAATTTCCGGTAACCATTCGACTCCACGTTCGATAGTGAGGACATCTGCTTCTGCTTTGTTAATCTTTGTGCGAGTAGACTTCGACCATGTGTTGACAAAATCACATTCTTTTATATCACTTATCAGGGTTGGACACGGAACCCGAACCATACCACGGATATTTTTTTCGACAGGTGTGTGTAGATGTGCAGTCTTCCATTGAAATTCTGGATTTCGATGAAAGTAAGTGTAACACATCCATTTCTTCTGTTCCTTAATCATGCGGATAGACTATTGTATATTTCTTTCCATTGATTGATGACTACTTCTTTTTTAAATTGCGCCCCTACAGAGGTACTGATTTTTTCGCTACTGAAATTATTGTATTGATTAAACATTTCAATCATTGCCACGACTAAATGCTGAACATTATTTGCATCTACTAATCTTCCTTGTTCAGGAGATGTAATAATGTAGTTCGCACCATCTGTATGCGTTGCAATGACAGGCAGTCCGCAAGCCTGGGCTTCCAGTATAGCCTTCCCAAAGGTTTCTACCCGGCTGGCGGAAACAAACACATGACTGCTACGCAGAATATCAGCCATTTTATTTTGGGAAATTAATCCATCCCAGATAATTTCATCCGATATTTTATACGGATCTGCAATCTTCATTAGTTCCTCTTTTTCTTTTATTCGGTCGATCAGGATTAATTGCATTTTTGCTAATGGGAATTGTTGGCGTACTGCACCATAAGCATGCAACAGAATATCCAGACCTTTTATGTAGGACGGTTCCCCAACTGTGACCCACGTAAATATTTTATTTTTTTCTACAGTTGACTGGGGATAAAAAATATCGGGGTTATAATAATTGGGGATCACCTCTACGGGCAGGGTAGTATACGGTAGAAGATATTTCTTTAGTCCTGGACTGACACACGTGATGAGAGAGGCGCTCTTAAACGTTTCTTTTATTAATCGTTGATAACGAGCAGGAACTTCTCCTGTTATGAATAGAGATAAGCGCTCTGTCACTATAAATGGTATTCCTGTTTTTACATTGAGAGCAGCAGCTATAAATCCTGCCAGATAACTTTGTGCATGGATGAGGTCGGGCTTTCCTTCTTTGTCCATATAGTCCCTCAGAATCCTGATATACTTTCGAACCCACAAATTAATGGTTAGGCTATGAAATTTTGGTGGAAACCATTGACGAAGGCGATATGTTGGAACTCCTTCTTCTATGCCAAAGTGCGATTCCTGGCGTAAGGGTGAGGATAGGTTTAATTCAGCGAAAAGGATACGTGCGTCAAATCCTTGTTGCCGCAGATCAAAAGCGAGTTGGTGAAACATACGTCCTCCAATTTCCTGAGTGTCAGCAGGAAAATACCATGAAGGAAGTATGAGTACATGCATACGGGTTAATTATTTTTTGGAAGAAATGGCAAAAACTTATCTCTTAAGATGCGATAAAGGTGAATATTATTTTCTGTGGTCTTGAACCCAAAACTTCTTAACCACAAAGCATACAGGGGTATACCATTTGGTTCCGGACGAAACGAAATATTAGTAAAATATTGTTGAAATAATTTATCAGCGCCTTCTGCGTCCTCCCGAAACAAGCCCCTCAACTGTCGAAACGTATATTGCAGAAAAGCATTCTTTCTCTCCGGCGTATCATTGGATTTTTTTACAAGAAAATTCCAAATCATTTCTCTGAGCTGAACACCTTCTTTTGCACGCACAGCTTTCGTAAGGTGCGTTATCGAACCTGATTTTCGTTCTCGTACGATCGTTTCTTTTTGATCCACACATTTAATTTTAAATCCTGCTGCTGCTATTCGGAAGAGCAATTCATACTCCTGATGACTTTGATAATCAAGTGACCACCCACCAGTTTTTAGTAAAGCCTCGCGATTCCAAAGCATTGATGTGGTGGAACCTAAGCCGCTGTTAAGCAAACCACACCAAAAGTCCTCAGGTATCCATTTTGAACTTTTAGATTTGCCATTCACATACCTGTAAATGTGGGGTGATACGATTGCCCCATTTGACTTTATTTGTAATTGGTTTTTGATCTTTCCGGGCAAAAGAAGATCATCGACATCCAAAAACTGGATCCATTCTCCGGATGCATATTGGAGTCCTGCATTTCTCGCGAATGCAGATCCCCGCGAAGGTTCGCTGCACCATTTAATTGATGAATGATTATCCGATAGAAAGTGAGGAGCATAGGAAGTATTCTGGTCATTACAAACCACGATGATTTCAGTTTCCCGAAATTCCTGTTGCATAGCCGATTCGACAGCCTCCTTCAAAAAAGCTATTTCATCAATGTACGTTATGACGATACTTACCAAATTGGAAAATGTATGATGGCAATGGTTATAGGGTAAAGTTCGCAATATCGGGTCACGTTTTAATCCCCTGAATCTTCAATAGATAATTTCCACCAAAAATCCTAACATGGTCTTCTTTGCTATTGAAAACCAGAGAGATATATAATCATTAAATTAAATCTCCCAGGTCGTATGCTTATTTAAACAGGATGAAAGCAAAGCTGAAAAGCCCCTACAGTATTTTAACATGACCATTTTCTCATTTTTGTTTTTGTTCGGAAGATTTGGTTCAACTTTGCAGAGTAGAAGTAAGCAATGAAAAACGTAGTAATATTCCTGTTTTTATGTTGGGTCCCCATTGTCCTGAACGGACAGCCCAATTCTATCTTTTCAATGATGAAACAGGATACGGCGGTTGATCTCCATATTTTATTAGATTGGAAAGAACTTGAAAAGAAAAAAGCAGAGAAAGCCTACTTTCCCGCTCATCTGAAATGCACAAAAAACATTGTCGATTCTTTTTCCGTGGATTTGAAAATGAGAACACGTGGACATATGCGATTAGGCATTTGTTCGTTTCCTCCGCTTAAATTGAAATTTGATAAAGAAGAATTGGCCAGGCGAGCACTATCCCCTCACAATGAAATTGACTTGGTTCAACATTGTCACAAGGGCGAGCAGTATGATCAATTCATATTAAGGGAATATCTGGCTTATAAATTGTTTCAGCAGCTTTCACCGTATAGCTATCAGGTCCAGCTGGCACGCATCCATTACCGAAATCCCGATGGAAGTTTAGCCCACGATCCTTCCGTGGGTTTTATGGTGGAAAATTCAGAGGAATTAGTGGATCGTCTGCAGGGCAAACGAAACAAGACCGCTGTCATGAGTCAAAATGCATTGGATCGTGAATCATTGCTGAAAGTCTGTCTTTTCAATTATATGATAGGTAACACAGATTGGTACATCAAGAATCGCCATAACCTGGAGTTTGTTTTAATTCCCGGTTATTCACTTCTGATTAGTATTCCATTTGATTTCGATTATTCTGGTCTTGTGGCCGCCCCTTATGCTGCGCATCATGAATCCATAAAATTGCCTTCTGTGACCAATCGATATTACCAGGGCAGATGCGAGTCTGAAGAAATGGTATCGAAGATTATGAATGAATTTGTGGAGAAAAAAGAAGCTTTTTTAAAACTGTGCAATCAAATCCCCGGAATGACCCAGCAATCCATAAAGCATACGCAAGGATATGTTCAGGAATTTTTCGACATCATAGAGAGCCCTAAAAAGAGGCAAAATTTTATTTTTGAGCATTGTGATATGTGGCCGGTCGCCACGACTTCGCTTACCCGGTAAAATTATCCTGATCGTACCTGCACAATACCTTGAGGAACGAAAAAATCAAGAAATTCAGCAGTGATGATACCTTTGTACGATGCGAGGATCTATTCAGAAAAAACGAAAAATATTTTATGGAGTTGAGATAATAGACACTGCTGATGAAGGCATGGCTATTGGTCGTTGTGAGGATGGGATGATTATCCAGGTTCGGGGTGCAGTTCCCGGCGATAAGGTGGATGCGATGGCAGTTGAGAAGCGTAAAGGAATGTTTATTGCAAAAGTGACTTCTATTGCCACATTTTCATCTGACCGTACTGATCCTTTCTGTTCCCATTTTGGCACTTGTGGAGGTTGCAAATGGCAGCATATGACTTATGAAGCCCAATTGCGATATAAAGAAAAAAAAGTCCGTGATGCCTATCAACGTTTAGGAGAACTTGATAGTACACTCGTTCAATCCATTCGTGGAGCACCTTTGCAAACGTATTATCGGAATAAACTGGAATATACTGCATCAGATCGTAGATGGTTGACAGAAGATGAAATGCAACATCTGGAATCAATTACCGATAAGGATGGATTAGGATTTCATCTGGCAGGCGCATTTGATAAAGTGCTCGACATTCAACATTGCTATTTGCAACCTGATCCATCAAATGACATTCGCCACTTAGTAAAAAATGTTTGTATAGAACATCAATGGCCTTTCTGGAATATCAGGAAGCATACTGGTTTCCTTCGAAATATTATAATTCGAAACAACCTGGATGGTCAATGCCTTGTAGTATTAATCGTCGGAGAAGATAAGCTTGAAAAAATGAACTTACTTGTTCAAAATCTTACCGCATCGTTTCCGCAGATCATTTCTGTTTATTCATGTATTAATACAAAAGTCAATGATTCGATTCATGACCTTGAAGCAAAACTTGAATTTGGTGAAGCCGGATTAACTGAAAAGCTCGGTAATACGAAATACAAGATTGGTCCAAAATCTTTTTTCCAGACGAACAGCATGCAGGCTTATCATTTGTACAGCTTAGCGAAGGAGTTAGCTGAGCTTCAACCGGATGATAATCTTTATGATTTATACTGCGGTGTAGGAAGTTTAGGTTTGTTTATGGCAGACCAGTGTAAGCAGGTTGTAGGTATCGAATTGATTCCTGAAGCCATTGCAGATGCCAAATCCAATGCAGCACTTAACGAACTTACGAATGCAGAATTTATCGTAGGACAAGTTGAATTGTTGTTAGACCCAACTTTTATTAGCACCTACGGAAAGCCGGATGTCATCATTACAGACCCTCCCCGTGCTGGCATGCATCCTGATGTGATCAAACATCTTATTGCCTCGGAGGCGGACAGGATTGTTTACGTTAGTTGTAATCCGGCAACGCAGGCACGCGACCTAAAAATGCTAAGTCAGCATTATCGGTTAATTTCGGCAATACCTGTAGATATGTTTCCGCATACGCATCACATTGAATGTGTAGCGCTAATCAAACGAATATGAAAAAACCGGATGATGCCTATATTGAAAAATTTGGCGAAGAGGTAGAGCAATATCATTACCTTCTAGAGGAAGCATTTGAGGGTGTGATCAATGAGGGAGTTTCAAAATACCCGGTATTTATTTTTCATCAACAAGAGGTGAATGTAGGAATCTCAATTGCTGAGAGACACGACATAGCTGGAGATTGGTCAGTTAATATTTCCACTCTGGAAGAATTCTACATCAAAGGGCTTGTTACGATAGAGCAGGTAGACGAAATAAAATCGAAAATCAACGACCAACCTCCGATGTATTGTTGTTTAGTACTAAGTGGCGCAAAAGGAAGTTTAATTTTTCTGCCCCGGAAATAAATAAAGCATTTTATCATGATGAAATCACAGCTAGGAATATTCGGCCTCGGCACCATGGGGACAGGTCTGAGCCGCAATCTTGCGCTAAATGGATTTGTGTTGTCTCTGTACAATCGGCACATCCGGGGGCTTGAAGAAAATGTGGCAGCTATAGCTATATCAACACACGAAGAACTCAGTCAGGCAAGGGGTTTTGATGATTTGAAATCATTTGTAGATAGCCTGGAATCACCCCGCGTGATTTTGATAATGGTAAATGCGGGTACAGCTACACAGGAAGTAATTGATTCTTTAGTCCCTTTGTTGGAGGAAGGAGATGTTCTTGTGGACGGAGGCAATTCACATTATGAAGACACCACCCGCCGGGCTGTTGAACTCGAATCAAAAGGAATTCAATTCATTGGTTGTGGAATTTCCGGAGGGGCGGAAGGTGCACTGAAGGGTCCATCCATTATGCCGGGTGGTAGCGTTGAGGCGTACAATATCGCATCCACTTTTTTGAAAAGCATTGCCGCAAAGAATCTGTATGGTGAGCCATGTTGTACTTACATAGGACCCGAAGGTGCTGGACATTTTGTCAAGATGGTGCACAATGGAATTGAATATGCAGAGATGCAGTTATTAGCGGATGTATATTCTATCCTTAGATGGGCTGTTGGTTTAAAACCTGATCATATAGCAGAAGTACTTTCAGCCTGGAAGAATACCGAAGCAGCAAGTTATCTGCTCGATATCACTGTGAATATTTTAAGAGAAAAAGATCCCGACGGGTGGTTTATTGACAAGATCCTCGATAGCGCAGGAACTAAAGGAACAGGTGCATGGGCGGTCCAGGCGGCTGCAGCTATGGGGATACCGGCGATGATGATCACTGCAGCACTCCATGCCCGTTATTTATCCGGACAGCGACACATCCGGATTCAACTCGATGAAATCACCAGGGTGCAAAGCAAAAAAAATGCTTCGCTCGGTACCACCGATGTTTTCAATGCATATCAGCTTTCGAGAATCATCAATTATCATGAAGGTTATTCGATCATTCGGGCAGCTTCTAAAAATTATAACTGGAATATAAACTTAGCCGACCTATCTGCCTGCTGGACTAACGGGTGTATCATTCGCTCTGCATTGATGAATCAATTTGTAACCCTTTGGTCTGAATGGAACGATGAACTAATCCTGCATCCTCACATCAAGTCCGTGATCACTTCAGGGTGGTCAGGATTGAGACGTGTTAATCAAATGGCATCATCAGAGGTTGTATTCACCCCATGCCTGGTGGCTGCGTCTCAATATATTTCAGGTGCATCATTGCGATACCCTGCTGCCAATCTCGTCCAGGCGCAACGTGATTATTTTGGATTTCATGGTTTTAAAAGAATAGATGACGCTTCGGGCGCTATACATCACTATCCATGGAAAAAGGATTAACGGGCTTCCAACATCAGGATACTAAACCCCGTAGATACTTCTCCCTTATCGAGAAATAATTTCGCGACATAATGAAGCGAAGTGTTGGAATGTTGTTGAGTAAGGGCAATCTTAACTTCGGATAAATTGCGAACCGCGGAAATTTCATCTTCAGATGGAATTGAAATTAAACCGGCTAATTTTCCAATATCATTTCCTGTAAGAACTGTACTCTGCCGGATGTTCAATGGTAGATGATCATATCCGATAGTCACGGGTAAAAAATCCTGAACGATCGTATGAATAGCTTGTCCACTACATCGTACATAATAAGCCCTGCCCATGCGGCCCATAAGATCCATTTTATGAGGATCGATTCTGTTGTTTTGCCCCAACACTTCTTTTGCAACATGCATACGCACAACTTTGCAAATAATGAGATGCCCGGCACCACCGCCATCACCAAGCGTAATTATATCCTGAACGATACATTCCATGGCTGCCGGTGATTCACCTACGCGCGGAGGAGCAACCTTATCAGAAGCCACAGGTGTCAAACCCGTCTTATGAAACTCACTGACACCTGTCGGAAACTCTACAGAAGCCACGGCCATCTGTCGCACAATATTATAACTGACCGCATTGATAACACATTCACCAGTAAGCCTGACATTTTCAAGCGTATCCTTAGTCGTATTGTTAGTCCCTCTTCGATTACTTGAAAAAACCACAATGGGTGGATTTGAACTAAATGCATTGAAAAAACTATAAGGCGCCAGATTTGGATTTCCTTCTTTGTCTAATGTACTTACAAAAGCAATGGGCCTCGGAGCAACCGTTCCAAGGATAAATTGGTGAAGATCTTTTTGATTGATTTCAAGCGGATCAATGGTTAACATTTCCATAGTCTCTTAAATAGGTTTGACGAATAACGGTATTTTCTGATAAGCCACAAGGTAAGAAGTGGTTCTCCTTACATTTGAGCGATGAAGAATGTTCTTGTATCCGTAATTGTCGGTATTGTGTTAGTAGGGGCGTTTTACGTCGGAAAGAAGTTCTATTTGAAGCCACGACTCGAACAGGGAATTGAGGCCTACGAAATAGAAGGAAATCTTGCCGATGGATCAGACTTTAAGCTGTCAGAACTTAAGGGGAAGTATGTCCTGTTAGATTTTTGGGGAAGCTGGTGTAAACCCTGTCGGGAATCTCATCCTGAACTTACCAGGTTGTACCAAGAATTTCATGGAGTCATATTCAAAGATGCGGATGGATTCGAGATTGTAAGCTTCGGTGTTGAAAGAAATTCTGATAAATGGAAGGAGGCGATCATGGCCGATAGCCTCTCGTGGCCCTATCATCTTGTCAGCCTGAACCTGTTTACCTCGCCGATAGTAGAGGCTTACAATGTTAAACAAATACCCACCAAATTTCTCATCAACTCATCAGGGATTATAATTGCTGTTGATCCTTCCCTGGAACAGATATCTCAACTTTTGCGGGATCGGCGAAAGACGTAAAGGCCGAATAACCAGAGAATTATCTGTCGCTATTACTTTCAATTAGAGCTTTTGCTGTCAATTTGGCACAAATGCGTCTTATGGCAGTACTTTTGTACGTTGATCTGTTCTATAGTATTGAAGGCCATGGGCCTTTTTTTAATTCAAAAATTATGACCGCTAAACATAAAAATCCATCGAATGGGGCGCCCGCAGAGAATGGGCCCGATAAAGAAGAAGAAAAATTATTTGATTTCGATCAGGCTTTTGATTCTGATCACAATCAAGAATCCGAAGAGGAGGAAAAATCAGATGTGTTAGCTGGAATGGAATTTGCGCTTTCCGAACAAAAAGAAAAAAATCTTCGCCTGCTTGCAGAGTTTGATAATTATAAAAAAAGAACATCACGCGAGCGATACGAGCTTTTGAATTCTGCATCGAAGGATGTTATCATCGCACTGCTGCCTGTTCTTGATGATTTTGAAAGAGCAATTAAAAGTGAAAATATCTCCCAGGGAGAAAATCTTAATGAAGGGGTGAGAATGATTCACAGTCGCTTGTGGAATGTAATGCAGTCCCAAGGATTAAAAGCAATGGAAAGCACAGGTGAAATGTTTGACCCGGATCTGCATGAAGCCATCACTGATATTTCAACACCCGATCCTTCCTCTAAAGGGAAAGTAATTGATACAATTGAAAAAGGATACATGCTTAACGATAAGATCATTCGCCATGCGAAAGTTGTCGTCGGCAAATAAACACACTTATGTCAAAAAAAGATTATTACGATATTCTGGAAGTCGGGAAGGAA
>JAYUXX010000276.1:0-4099 GCA_043752765.1 Saprospiraceae bacterium
TTATATTTGAAAGAATGCATTGGGGTAACTGTGTGCATGGTGGAGGTTGAGCACATAATTCACAAATAGTGACCTGTGCTCCGGAATTGATGCAAAAGAATAAAAAAACTGTATCGACACCAATCGGGAAATTAAAATTGATAAACGTACCAGAACCCCCATTTGAAAGAGGGGTACACATCCCATTGATGAAGGCATAACTTGCATCCAATTCACCATTACAACCATTTCCCTGGCCTACCTTCAATGTAAATTGTTGCGTAATCGATCCTGGTGATCGGAAAATTACAAACTCATGACAGTTTAAGGCACCATTTTTACAATCTGTCTGGTTGGCTTGCACGTCTCCAATGAGACTTGTGCTACCAGGACAGTTAGGAACACTTGCAAGGTTGACAAATGTCCTGTGGGCAGGTGCGTTACAAGGTGTTACTGGACACTGCTGACTATTAGCCACCCCTGTGAAAAGAAATGTAAGAGCCAGAATTATTGCATAGGTCACCGCCAGGCTGGGCTTTAGGTAGTACCTTTTGGCAGGAGTGAAAAAATGAACTTGTTCTTTTAAATTGGCCAAATGCTGACTGGCGGAGAAACCCGTAATGGGCTGGGCGTAAGGGTGAGACATGGTAATCAAGGTTTGGGTGTCAATATGGATTCTGAAAAACTAACTTCCTGCCCTCCATTCGTCATTAGTCAAATGGCAAACAAGGTCGTTCCAAGCCGCAAAATTAAAAATAAAATTTATGTTAGCATTAGGGATAGAATAAAAACTATATAATTAACTGATAATCAATAATTTATTTCTAAAATAAGTTCTCATTAACAAAATCTTTAGGGTATACGAAATTTGATGACAATTGGTTTTTAGATTTAATAAATAACTGTGTTAAAAGATTATTTGCTCTTTTATAAAATAAAAATAAGTCTGGTCTTTACCTGAATAAAATATTTCAATACATCTGGTTACTATTTACCGATAAGCACTCGATAGCCATCAATCTTATCATTAGGAATTGCAACAGAAAGATGATAATAGATAATTTTCCAATTTCCATTTTTACGTACGACTATTCCTGTGCTGCGACAAGTTCCCATCCAGGTGTCAAGTAATTCATCAAACCACGCTATCTCGCCGCTTTCACCCACCTTTATTGTACGACTTAGAGGTTTGAAGGCCCAGGCTGATTCCCGATCAAAATACTTTTTAGCCCAAACGGCAAGGTCATCTCTAAGCCACCTCTCGGTTGGATCAGTTCCAATGTAAATTCCATCTTCAGTCATAGTGCCAAAAAAAGTTACTTCGTCAGCTACAGCCGCCGCATGGTGCCAGGCATTCATTAGTGAATCAATTGATTGCACAGCTTTATCATCTCCCGGGCAATTTCCCTTTCTTCGAGTGTCCGTAATCGATGTGATCTTCCACTCCCCCTGAACCTTAATAAGTTGAAAGCTATTCGTTCCACAATGGCTGAATTTATCTTCGAAATAAAAAGCATAGGGAGTCCAGACGGAGGCAATGCCATCATCAATAAAGCACTGCCATCCAACTAGCTTTTCTTCCATAACCCCATCACTTATAATAGAAGCGCCCCTCATAAAATCATTCAGCGTTTCAGCTTTTGCCCTTGGATTGCCTTTCGCATCATGTGTATATGTAAATAATTGAGCTGCCGGTATAAAACACTTTCTCAAGGCTGCTGTATCTGATTTGTACATTGCCTGAAACATCCGATCGATTACATCCCTGACTTGAGTATCCTGTGATCGCGCATTAAATGCACAAAGTAAACTGACTACCAGAATAGCAAATTTTTTCATTCTTAAAGATTTTGACTGAAGGTAATTTGATGGCTGCACAACCACTTGTCATTTCGACGAGACACCATTAAAGACTGGTTAAGCTCTTCAGATGTCTTAGTATTGATGTCATACATGGCTAAACTGGGGAAGGATCTCCAATACCTCTGGTATCTCACAACCCTGATATGTCAATTGATGATGGACGGCTACCGGCCATGGATCCTCTACGGGTAAGCCTATATAATCCTCTATTCGTTGTCGGTGGATTGAACTGATATTTTCCAGTTTTTCCCATATGTCAGCAGGCCACTGAACAGGTTGTTTTATATAATAATGCTGATAAGCAACAGCCATTGCATGCAGGGCAATATTATAGAACCCTTTTTCCATGTGCCCCTTTAATAAGTTGGGAACCGAAATAATGAGCGTTCCGTCAGTAATCTCGACCTCTACAATGTGTGCATCATCGGGGAACTGGGGGGTTAGAAAAGGGTGATGATAAAAGACCATCCGATCAAGACCATCATAGTTGTATTTCTCCTGATGGAGGGTCAGTAGAATCGCATAATACGCAAGGATATACTTGATGTCCTCAGGTGCATCCTGTTCATTTTGGTTTATAAATTCCTTTTTTATTAACCATCTTTTCATCCGGTCATCTACTAATAACCGTTGATTGGGCGACATGGTCCTATAATGAGGAGCTGTAGACAACAGCATGGTTTGCATGGGGAGATCAATCTTTTGGGGTACTCCACGAATCATCAGCTGGTCGATCTGAAACTGAAAGACGTAGGTGATCATCAGAACAATGAGGCCTACGGAAAACAAATAAATAAAATCATCCCTATCCCGGAAAAAAATAAAATAGGCGCTTCCAGCCACAGCCACTCCTGCCAGTATCATTATTCTCCTTGAGATCATTGTTCAAAAATAAGCTTTGAGGTATCTAATTCATAAGGAAAATGCTACTTTTGCCTCCCCTCCAAGCATTAGACTTGGAATGGTGCGGGTACCTTAGCTCAGATGGTAGAGCAACGGACTGAAAATCCGTGTGTCCCTGGTTCGATTCCTGGAGGTACCACAAAAAAAAGACCCGCTCATTGACGGGTCTTTTTTTATTCATCTTCCTTTAAGAAAGCTGTTGATAGTTTTGAAGCGAGATCAGACATTTCCAAATCTGAGATAGTGAGTCTGGGGTTTGTAAAGGAAAGATCAGCAATAGATTGCAAGGGAACCAGATGAATATGGGCATGAGGTACTTCAAGACCACCCACCATAACTCCAATCCGAATGCACTCCACCTCCCTGTCGAGGACTCTGGCTACTTTTTTTGCAAATACATTAAGATGAGCTAAATACGAATCATCCAGATCAAAATAATAATCTATTTCTTGTTTGGGGATGACGAGCGTATGACCGTATACAACGGGCCTAATATCCAAAAAAGCCAAGCATTTATCGTCTTCTGCTACTTTATAACAAGGTATTTCCCCGGAGATAATTTTGGAAAAAATAGTAGCCATGGAAGCCTTTTTAGAAGAAAATATTCAACACCTGGAATTGGATTTCGCCTCCGGGCGTATGGACCGTAGCAAATTCTCCCACTTTTTTGCCTAATAGCCCGCTCCCTATGGGGCTACTTACAGATATCTTTCCCTCCTTGAGGTTCGACTCACTTTCTGAGACCAGATGATACGTATGCTCTGTTTTATTTTTTGTGTTCCTGATCAATACTTTGGACAGAACGGTGACTTTGGATATATCCAGTTGTGATTCACTGATCACCCGTGCTGATGAAAGGACTTTCTCAAGATCATTGATTTTTAATTCGAGCATTCCCTGTGCATCCTTCGCTGCATCATATTCCGCATTTTCTGAAAGGTCTCCCTTGTCCCTTGCCTCTGCTATCGCACGGGAAGCTTCTAATCGACCGGTTGACCTCAATTCTTCAAGCTCTTCTTTTAATCGGTTATACCCTTCCTGAGTCATGTATTGAATATCACTCATGGTCTAAATATTTAAGTTGGTTGGCTTTTGTAAAAAATTATTCGTTGGATCAAGTGAATCTGCTGAAGATCAGCTGATTTTGGCCTGATGACCTAGATGAAAAAACGTTCTCACCTTACCGGTGAGAACGTTCATTTTAATCTGCTGGCAAAGATAATGATTTATCCTGCCGGTGTCAATACTTACATTTTATACCGGATACTGAAGTTATGAGTACCGTTAAATGGGTTTGTAGCGAGATATGCATAATCGATAGCAAATCTGGATAAGGATAATTTTTTAGTCGGGA
>JAYUXX010000277.1:0-4096 GCA_043752765.1 Saprospiraceae bacterium
ACTGAAAACCAAATCGAAATACTACTTAGAAATGGAAATAGTGGAGCGAGAAAGGATGCTGAAGTTTCCGCAAACGTATATTCAAACTCTGTAAAATACTGTTCCATCTTAAAGGCCGTTCCCATGGGATCCACAGCCTTTACAAGTCCTGAGACTATAAATAAAATGCCCGAGAAATTCTGCAGAAAGGTCAATAGCCATGATTTATGGCCTTTCTTTAGTAACCCAATGATCACGGTTAATACAACTGCAGCGATGGCAATATAAAGTATGAGTGTTAGTAATGTCATAATTGTGAAAGTTCTTCAAGTCTGATTAATCCAAAAACACAATAATTGCTGATGTCCATATAATTGGCTTCCACGCCTTCGGAGGCAATCAGAAGTCCGTCATTATCTTCAATTTGTTTGATCCGTAATATTTTCATGAGGATCAGATCTGTATAACTGGATATCCGCATATTCCGCCAGATCTCTCCATAGTCATGATTTTTATTTTGAAAAAGCTCCCTGGTGGATGAAATCACATCATCATATAAAACCTCTAGTTCAGGAGTTGGTATATCCTGGCGGTCATCATGGACCAATTGCTTTTGAATGATGGCCATAAAACAATAATTGATGATGCCTATGTATTCATCTTCAATCTTATCCATCACCTTGTGGGTACCTTGTTGTTCTATATTGCGGATGCGGGCAGCTTTTATATAGATCTGATCTGTGAGGGAGGTCAGCCGGAGAATCCTCCAGGCTGTACCGTAGTCCTTGTTTTTCCGTAAAAACAATTCCCGGCAACGGGAGATTATGGCATCGTACTGACTTAAGCTATGTTCCAATGGAATAATAAGTTTGGGTGAGGAATCATGCTTAATATAGCCGTGGAGTTAATGTCAAAAAAAGGTATCAAGTGGCCACAAAGATTATCAAAAAATTAATTTTAGCTTGTTAACAATTATTAAACTGCCCTGAATGGTATTCCTTTGGTGCGTACTGGCTGCTACTAGTATCGGTATTTGTTTTAAAGTTTTTCCTCGTTGGAATATCAATATTCTGCATGCAATAGTTATCAATTACACCACTTGTCTCGTCCTGGGCCTTATGCTTGATAACCAGCTTTCAAAATCTGTTTTGGCGAATGTATTTTACAAACCCTGGTTTAAATATGACATAATACTGGGCTTCCTTTTCATCATTGGCTTCAATCTCACCGCCTATTCCATTCAGAAATTTGGAATCACACTTTCTGTTCTCATGCAGAAAATGTCCCTGATCCTTACTGTTTCTTTCACGGTTATCATTTTTAAAGAAGGGTTTGGATGGATTGAACTTTTAGGTTTTGTGATTGCATTATTGGCGATCATTGCTATCAACAGGAAAGAGAAGTTAACTCAAGAGAAGCCTTCAATGTCCCGTACTATAATACTTACAGGCATCATGCTTTTTTCGGCGGCCATCGAGATCGTTTTGTATTTCGTTCAGAAAACAAATCTAGTGGGTACGGATCAAAAATTATTTACCACGCTGGGGTTTGGAACGGCCGCACTTATAGGATGGATAATGATTTTGATTTTACTAATTACAAAAAAAACTTTCTTGAAATGGAAGGATTTTCTTGCGGGGCTTGTGCTGGGAATTCCTAATTATTTTTCTGTTTATCTCATTCTGGTCATGTTGAAAGATGGCTGGAAAGGAAGCGTAATGTATCCAATGTTAAATGTCTCTGTGTTATTAATTTCTACACTACTTGCTGTCGTCCTTTTCCATGAAAAATTGAACCGAATCAATAAGATTGGAGTTGCTTTTGCCACCATCTCAATACTACTCATTGCTTTTGCAAGAAACCTATCAACATGGATGATGAGTATTTAACTCTGGCCAGCATTTCTGAAGGATACTACATGGACAGAGGGAGCAAGTTTTATGCTTATGCTTCACCGGTTTCCACAGAGATTGAGGCTAATCAATGGTTGACCGCAATAAAAAAAGAACATCCTAAAGCAAGACATTTTTGCTCAGCTCTGAGATTATTTCCGGAGGCTACTTTGGAGAGAAGCAACGATGATGGGGAGCCCTCAGGTTCAGCAGGCAAGCCAATTCTGGGACAATTAATCAAAAATAATTTAACCTATGTGATGGTCATCGTAGCCAGGTATTTCGGGGGAACTAAACTGGGTGTCCCGGGCCTTATTGAAGCTTATCGAACAAGCGCGGTAAATGCGATTGTTGCGGGCAACATAATTAAGCGAAAGGTTTATGGCGCCGTCAGAATTGAGATGGCGTACGAACAGGTTCCCTTGTTCATAAATCATTGCAGGCAAACTGGTGTGTTGATTTTCGGAGAAGAATATATGGAGACTGCGCTTATCACTTTGGGATTTAGTCGGTCAACACTTCGAACTGATTTAATTGAAACCTTGCATCAGTTTAGTCAGATGGATTTTAATTCTCTTGAAGATTATAGCCGATATTTACAGATGACTGTGACCACACTCACAGAAGAGAAGATCCTGTGATACTTATTTTATTTGGACATTAGCAACAGAATGAAACTTATTGGACTCACAGGTGGTATTGGTTCAGGCAAATCTACTGTGGCAGCGATGTTTAAAATATTGGCCATACCAGTCTATGAATCAGATAGTAAGGCTAAGTTGCTTATGGAGTCTGATGAAACTTTGAAGAAGCAGATCCGGGATTTGTTAGGATCAAATGCTTACACTGAAGGTGGATATCTCAATAGGTCATGGATTGCGTCACAAGTCTTTGCCGATAGAAAAAAACTTGAAGAATTAAATGCTATTGTTCACCCTGCTGTATATAAAGATTTGGTAACATGGGGTAGTCTTGAAGATCAACTTAAAGCTCCTTACCTGATCCAGGAAAGTGCTATCTTCTTTGAGGAGGACCTCACAAGTCGTGTAGAGGCTATTATTCTTGTCGTAGCTGATCAGGAAACACGAATAGCAAGAGTTATGGCGCGTGATAACCTGGAAAGATCCCAGGTAATGAAAAGAATTGAACACCAGTGGCCCGATGAAAAGAAAATTCCGTTGGCTGACTATGTCATATTTAATGACCAGAATCGCAAATTAATCCAGCAGGTGACAGATATCCATGAAATGATCCTGGCCTTATCTACAAGCGTCCGAATTCTGCGATCACGCTTTCTATAATGTCACAACATTCCTCCAGCTGATCATCGGTAATCACGAGTGGAGGTGCAAAGCGAATGATATTGCCGTGTGTTGGTTTAGCCAATAATCCTTTAGCTGCCAACTGGAGACAAATATCCCAGGCGAGATGGCCTTCCTCATGGTCATCAACCACAATCGCATTTAGCAGACCCTTACCCCTAACCAGTTTTATGATTGGATTTTGATTCATTACAGCCTCCATGCGGTTCCTAAAAACATTGCCTAGTCGCATTGCATTATCATCAAGCCTTTCATCTCTGATTACGTCCAGCGAAGCCATGGATACTGCACATGCCAGAGGATTTCCACCATATGTCGAACCATGTTCCCCCGGCTTGATGCACAGCATGATCTCATCGTCGGCAAGGACGGCTGATACAGGAAATACTCCTCCTGCCAGGGCCTTTCCTAAGATTAAAATATCAGGTCTGACTTCAGGCTTCCGTTCACAAAATCCGGCGCAGGAACAACTACCACAGGTTGCTAGTAGCTTGCCCGTCCGACCAAGTCCGGTCTGAACTTCGTCTGCTATCAACAACACATTTTTAGCTTTACAAAGGTCCCATGCATATGATAAATAGTCCTCTGAGGGAACCACAACTCCTGCCTCGCCCTGAATAGGCTCCACTAAAAATCCTGCCACATCAGGATCTTCAAGAGCTTCTGCCAGAGCTACTTTATCATCATAGGGTATTACAATAAAGCCAGGTAAATAAGGACCAAATCCTCCGGTACTTGAAGGATCAGTTGAAGCCGAAATCACACCTAGTGTTCTACCATGGAAATTGCCTGAAACAAACACAATCTTTGCTGCTTGAGATGAAAGCCCTTTCTTTTCATAGGCCCACTTGCGGCAAAGTTTAATTGCTGTTTCAACAGCCTCAACCCCTGAGTTGGCCATTA
>JAYUXX010000278.1:0-1558 GCA_043752765.1 Saprospiraceae bacterium
TTTCTCAGGAATAAAATCTGCAATCGAAGTAGATTCCATGTGATCACGAACATGCGTATATGACTTAGTGGAAGTCAGTGTATTGTTAAACGTAACACATGGCGACAATACATCGATCAAAGCAAATCCCTGATGACTGATCCCCGCTTTAATTAAAGGAATGAGCTGTTCTTTATCTCCTGAAAAACTACGTGCAACAAACCCTGCGCCTAACTCAAGCGCAAGTGCCGCAAGATCAATAGAACTGAACATTGTAGCCTGACCGGCTTTACCAATCGATCCAACATCAGCGGTTGCAGAATCTTGTCCCTTCGTCAATCCATAACAACCATTATTCATCACGATGTAGATCATATTGAGATTCCGGCGTACAACATGCGCAAACTGGCCCATGCCAATTGATGCAGTATCGCCGTCACCACTGACGCCTATATACGTGAGATCACGATTAGCCAAAACAGCACCCGTTGCGACGGAAGGCATACGTCCATGCACCGAATTAAATCCGTGGCTATTCGCCATGAAATAAGTCGGCGTTTTAGAGGAACAACCAATTCCGGAAATTTTTGCGATTCGATGCGGAGGTATTGAGAGTTCGAAACACGCCTGAATAATAGCAGCACTGATCGAATCATGTCCACATCCTGCACACAAGGTTGAAAGCGGTCCTTCGTAATCTTTTTGGTGAAAGCCAAGCGCGTTGGCACCAGAAGAAGGATGTCGGAAAGAAGGTCTTTTGTAACTCATAGGACAGATACAGAAGCTGATTGTGGTTGTGGAATGTGTTGATAGATCTGGCGAATAATATAGTCTGCAGTGATAGGCATGCCATCATAATTCAGCACAGCTTTCAGTCGCCGTGGGTCAATCTCAAGTTCGTTGATGAGGATACTTCGCATCTGGCCATCGCGATTTTGCTCGATGACAAAAACGATTTCGTGATCCAGAATAAAATCAATCACGGATTGTGAAAAAGGAGTTGCCTTCAGACGCATCCCATCCATGTGGATATCTTCATTTCTCAACATCGACATTGCTTCTAATGCAGAATCAGTCGAAGTGCCAAAAAAGATAACACCCATTTCTGTGTTTTGTGTTGAAGGATAAAATTCAGGAGCCGGCACAAGCGTTTTCGCCGTATTCCATTTGCGGATCAATCTTTCCATGTTGCGGGCATATACAGCACCATCTTCCGTATACTTTGCATATTCATCACGTGAAGTTCCACGAGTAAAAAACGAACCTTTGGTGGGATGTGTTCCGGGAAGTGTGCGATACGTGATTCCGTCATTATCAATATCCAGATAACGACCAAACTTTTCAATCTTGTCGAGATCATCTGCGCTTAATACTTTACCTCTGTCATACGTTTGATTTGTATCCCATGTGAGTGGATCACTCATATGATCATTCATGCCGAGATCAAGATCTGTCATCACCATGACTGGAGTTTGCAGTCGCTCTGAAAGATCAAATGCAGTTGCTGTCAATTGAAAACACTCTAACGGCGTAGATGGAAAAAGGAGAACATGTTTTGTATCGCCATGTGATGCATAAA
>JAYUXX010000279.1:0-1557 GCA_043752765.1 Saprospiraceae bacterium
TTTAAAAGGATAATTTAACTTAGATGCTACTTTTAAAGATTTAGAGCAGGCAAAATTGGCAACATGCCAAGCAATCAAAGCATATAATGAACTGAGGCCTCACATGTCAATTCAGATGAACACACCAAAAGACCTTTATGCCGCTTAAAACAATTATTTCTTAACCGAAACTGTCAACCTATTTTAGGACAAGACATAAATTTTTAATTACTAATTTCTAATTTCTAATTTCTATCCCGCTTCATTCATTTCATTACTGGCGGGACCATCGTCGTAGGATGGGTTTCTAATTTCTAGTTTATCATTACCCCTTTTGTCACACTTTGATTCCCCTGTTTGAGATTGATATAGTAATGACCTGATGGAATACGAGGTAATCCTAACGAATGACTTACTAATCTGGAAGCTCCAAGGGTGCCTGTCCATGATTTGATCTGATGACCCCATTTGTCCATCAGCGTAGCAGACCATGCCTCCCCGTTAGATAACCATTCGATAGATGTAAAATCACTAGCCGGATTTGGATATACTTTAAAATGAACTTCAGGAAACACTTCATTTTGAATCGCTGTAAAAATTGAACAACCTTCAATAAGTGGAAGAAACTGAACATCCGGATTCAAAACTGAATACACATCTTCTGCAGACATTCCTAACCAGTCTTTCAAAACTGTACCATAAACAGATCTGAAATCATATTGCATCGCAACACCTTCCTGTGGATCTGCATCCGGAATTATGTGAGCATTCTGACCTAAAACACCCGGCTTGACGCATGAACCAAATAACATTAGTGGCGCAGCTGTTCCATGATCTGTTCCCATACTATCATTCGACCTGATTTGGCGACCGAATTCAGAGAAAGTCATAGTGAGCACTTTTTCTTCTTTGCCAGCGAGCAATAAATCCTGCTGGAACAAATGAATAGCTTCTGAAAGTTGCGTCAGTAAATCCGCGTGTTCACCTGTTGTAGTATCAGCATCAACCTGGCCTGAATGGGTGTCAAAACCTCCTAGCGAAACGATATACACTTTAGTCCTTAGACCACCTGATATAAGTAAAGCAACATTTTTTAATTGTGCAGCTAAGCGATTGGCAGCAGGATATGTTACCTGGTTACTTCCACCTTCGGCAGCGGAAAGAATGACATCACTATATGCATTTGTTTGTGCAATAGCGTCGATAAGAAATCTGAGTTCTCTTCCATAATTATTATCAGGGAAATTTCCAGCCTCGCCTTCAGTCAGTGGCTTTAATGAAAATGGATCGTTCAGTGCCAAGGAAAAATTGGTTAAAGGGCCCTGACATGTTTCCGAAATAAAAGATCCCATCGTCAAGGCAAATGGAGATTCATGTTCTGAGTTTGGGAATCCATCGGGATATTCGGGATGGCCATCGTAAAAATATCGTCCCAGCCATCCTGTACTCAGATATTGATCTGCAGCAGAACCTGAGGTCCAGATATCCGTCGAACGGAAATGCGATCGATCCTGATTTGGATAACCTACACCCTGTACAATCCCCATCTTACCTTCCTGGTACATCTCATGCATTTTT
>JAYUXX010000280.1:0-9747 GCA_043752765.1 Saprospiraceae bacterium
CCTGTTACCTGGATTCATCGCAGTGAAAGATATGTGGAAAAGCTGGCAACTCCGGATGTATCTGTCGCTGATCTGATAGGTGATGTAGACCCCATTAAAGCAGCAACCCTAAAACTTCCATATAGTGATGAAAGAGTAATTCATTTTGGACTTATCCCGAGATCACACAGGTGCATATTTGTGATCAATGAGATTCCTGATCTTCAGGCCAGGATACAAGTTTCGCTTTTTAATATTTTGCAGGAAGGGGATATTCAGATACGCGGATTTAAAACCCGTCTCCCACTGGATATCGCATTTGTGTTCACTGCGAATCCGGAAGACTACACTAACCGCGGTTCTATCATTACACCACTGAAAGACCGTATTGAAAGTCAGATCCTAACACATTATCCGGAAGAAATAGCTACAGCCAAAGCGATTACATTACAAGAAGCTTCGATTTCTGCAGCCCAACGTGAAAAAGTTTTTGTTCCTGATGTTCTTCAGAATATTTTGGAGCGCGTAAGTTTTGCAGCACGAAAAAGTGAATTTGTAGATGAGAAATCTGGAGTCTCTGCACGCCTTAGTATTACGGCTCTTGAAAATTTATACAGTACAGCAGAACGGAGAGTCCTTATAAATCGTGAATCGAAAACGATTGCACGTATTGCAGACTTCTGGGGAGTGATTCCATCTATTACAGGCAAAGTAGAATTAGTATATGAAGGGGAGGTGGAAGGACAATACAATGTTGCACTTCAACTTGTCAGCCAGGCTGTACGCGAAGAATTTCTTGAAATATTCCCTCACCCTGAAAAAATCAAAAAAGGGAAGGAAAGAGATCCCTACGGCGCTATTAAAGCATTCTTTGGTGACAGCAATACAATTCTGCTTCCCAACGATGCCGAAGATTCATCTTTTCATAAGACCATTGATTCAGTGCCAGGAATGGATCGGCTTCTCGAAGCATATAAAATCCCTCGTTCTGATTATCATGTATACAAAGAGATCGTACTGCATTCGCTTGCGGACCTTGATGTGCTCACCAAAGAACTCACTCAAGGGAAAGTGGGATTTAGTGATCCGCTGGGTAAAATGCTGGAAGATCTCGATGAGGAGGACAGAGATTGAGACAATAACTCAATTTTCGATGGTCGTCAATTTCATCAGCTTCTTAGGTGCATCAAAAGTGATATGTCGATAACAAGCCTGTTTTCCCCGGCTTCGCATACTAATTAACATATCTTTGACGCTCTTACATTCAGAAAAATACATGTACCTGTGAGCATTCTTATCTTCCTTATTGTCTCCTATATACTGCTGAGTATCAGCCTTTATCTCCTCTTCCCAAAGGCAGGCGTTCCTGCCATCAAAGGGTTGATTCCGGGGGTCAACTTTGCAGAATGGTGTAAGTTGATTGGCCGAAAACCCTCTTACGCATTATGGCTTTTATTTCCGGTGGTTAATATTTTCATCTATTGCGGTATGGCCGTGGATTTGGTACGCTCTTTTAATAAACTCAAATTCATACATAGCGCAGTGGCAGTCATTTATGCCCCGGCAATATTTACATCCATTGCATTAAATAAAGACGATAAATACGTTAGTCCTATTCTTCCCAGGGAACTTGAATACAAAGCTCAGATAGTTGAAGCTTTGAAGAGCAATAAGCCGCGACAAGTGGAGAAACTGATGAAGAATAATCCCTATTACAAATCAGCAGCTCGTGAATGGACAGAAGCGATCGTATTTGCAGTGTTTGCTGCAGCTTTCATCCGTATGTTTTTATTGGAAGCCTATAAAATCCCAACACCTTCTATGGAAGGTTCTTTAAATGTTGGTGACTTTTTATTTGTTAGTAAAGCACATTATGGTATTCGGACTCCGATGACTGTAGCTATGTTTCCACTTTTACACAATACAATTCCCTTCACCGGAAGTGAATCTTATTTAGAGAAACCTGCACTTCCTTATTTTCGATTGCCTGCACTCGAAACCATCGATCGAAATGAGCCAATCGTTTTTAACTGGCCTGTAGGTGACAGTGTTTATTTGTCACCGTCGAGATCCTACACAGCTCATCAGGTGCTGACAAGTCCGGAAGCAGCAAAAGACGTTGGAAATGCTGCACTGATTACGCGGCCTATCGATAAAAAAGATCATTACATTAAAAGATGTATCGCTATCGGTGGAGATAGTCTTCAAATTAAGGACAAGCAGGTTTTTATCAATGGTGTTGCCGTAACAAACCCAAAAAACATGCAGTTCATGTATCAGGTAGTTTCGAACGGACTCAACTGGGAGAAAGTTGAAGACTTAAACATCAAGATCCCGCAAAACAGGATCATTCCATATTTCCTTAGCGAAGATCAGATTCAGGGACTAAAAAATATGGATCCCAATATTAAGATTGACCCGGTTGACATGTCACCATATTCATCCGGATTATTTCCTTTCGATGAGAAAAATTTTAGTGGCTGGACGGTTGATAATTACGGACCCATTTATATTCCTAAAAAAGGAGCGACTGTTGCCCTCACTCCGGAGACAATCGCGTTGTACAGAAGAGCGATCGATGTGTATGACAAAAACGATTATAAAGAAGAGAATGGTCAGTACATTATCAATGGCGTTCCATCTACTACCTACACATTCAAACAGGATTATTTCTGGGCGATGGGGGATAACCGGCACAATTCGGAAGATTCCAGGGCCTGGGGTTTTGTGCCTCATGACCATATTGTAGGGAAGCCCCTGTTCATCTGGTTTTCTACAAAAGATGGAAACATGAGCAATGGAATAAACTGGGACAGGATATTTACATCGGCATATAAGATGGAATGATTTATCTCAACAACCCGGCAGATAAAACGGTTATAAGACTGAAATCCAACATTATGACCAGATTTGCCACGCTGATATTTTTTATACTTCTAGTTGGTTTTTCTCCATCAAACTCCTTTGCACAGGTTGAAAGTGATCTTTATTTATTCTCGCTTGAGACCACTGGAAAAGGTGAGTATAACTTGCATACTCCGCGGTTTCTAAATAGTTTTAATAAAGGAGGATATACGAATCAGCCATCATTTACCCCTGAAGGAGATCTATTAGTAAGCGTTCGCATGCCAGGGGAGTCACAAACGGATATATGGCAACTTTCTTTGATTACAAAAAAATATAAACGGCTGACACATACAAAAGTATCTGAATACTCACCACGTATTCATCCCGATGAAGAACATCTCACAGTACTTCGGCAAATCGAAGGTGAACCGATGGATCAGCAGGTAATGAATATCAACCTTAAATCAGGAAAAAAAGAATTTGTATCCGGCGATTTTAAAGACGTTGGATATTATACATGGTTAAGTCCGCATGAGCTTGGTTTATTCCGTATTGAAGGCAGCATAAATAAGTTGAGCTATTTCAATATCAATGACAATAAAAGCAGACGGATTACTACCTCTATAGGAAGATCACTTTCGAGCGACAAAACAGGTTTTATGATTTACGTTCATAAGTTCACTGAAGAATTTTGGTATATCAAACGATACGATCCCACCTCTTCGGTGATTGAAATTGTTGCACAAACCGTTGGTAAAAATGAGGACTTCGTGATTGCACCGGATGGTACCTATTTTATGGGGAATGGACACGTTCTTTTCGCATTGAATCCTGCATTGGACAAAACGTGGAGACAAGTAGCCGACCTGTCTATCTATGGCATTAAATATATTACGCGGCTAGCCATAAGTCCGGACGCGAAAAAACTGGTATTAGTCGCAGAGAAAGAAAAAGCATGACAAAAATATTTTTTTACGTTTCCTGTATCATGCTTCTTGGATGTTCCTCAGTACAAAAGGAGATAATGGAGCACCGGGTAAAATATAAAGCTG
This sequence comes from Saprospiraceae bacterium, assembly GCA_043752765.1. Taxonomy (GTDB): domain Bacteria; phylum Bacteroidota; class Bacteroidia; order Chitinophagales; family Saprospiraceae; genus Opimibacter. The sequence goes on from JAYUXX010000280.1 coordinate 3,879, forward strand.
ATTTTCTTACCGATCCGCGTTCTCCTCTGAAGGAAAAAGATCTTGAAAAACTTTCCTTTTTCCCACCATCTCCAAACTATCGTTTGAAAGCCCGCTTTACTCCCACTCCAGAAGCTGAACCTTTTGAAATGCTCACCTATAGTGGCATCACGCGAAGCTATCGAAAGTGGGGTATCGCAACATTTCGTTGGGAAAAAGCTCGTATTACGCTCGCTATTTATCAAAATCTAACATTGCTTTCAAATCCACTTTACAAGGATTATCTATTCTTACCCTTCAAGGATCTATCGAATAGTGAAACCACTTACGGAGGTGGGCGATATCTCAATATGTCCAAATCAGATACTGAAGATGGATGGGTAATTATTGATTTCAATAAAAGTTATAATCCATGGTGCGCCTACAGTGACGGATTTAACTGCCCCATCCCACCAAATGAAAATCATCTTTCTTTTGAAATTGCTGCCGGAGAGAAGCAATTTCTTGGAGATGTTAAACATAAAGCTCCGTAAACGGAGGACTGATATCAAAGCACTAACTTTGTTTGGTACGCTATAATGCAGAATCAATCGTTAAAGAGTGTACAGTACTCATTTCAACAAATAGGATAGGGATGATTTTTATTATACTTTTTTACAATTTGCTGGCAGTTCTTAATCAGGATTCTCAACCCTCAAAAAGGTGGTTAGTAGAATTGAAATCAGACGAAAGTAAATGTCTTAATGAATGGTGGTTAGAACAGCGCCTGGACCAAAAGGGATATTATAAAAAGAACCTTTCGATCGGAAACTGGACCGTGATTCAAATCCCATCTCAGTATATTTCTGGGGTAGAGCAGTTGTCGTGTGTAGTCCAAATGAGAGAAGATAAACTTATACAATGGCGTGATACAGAACCCAACGACCCCGCATATATCAATCAGATAGACATGGAATTGATAGGAATGGCAAAAGCATGGGATATCGCCAGAGGAGGAGTGACGGCCCAAGGGGACACGATAGTAGTCGCTATTATTGATAGTGGGATCCAGACAGATCATGTGGATCTCAGGGAAAATATTTGGTCTAACAAAAGTGAAATTCCTGATGATGCTGTTGATAACGATGCCAATGGATATATAGATGATTACCTGGGATTAAATATCTCTACCGGAAATGATGATCATAACACCGGAAACCACGGAACCTCTGTTGCCGGAATAATTGGGGCAAAAGGAAATAATGCAATTGGCGTCACAGGTGTCAACTGGAATGTAAAGCTGATGCTGATCAGTGGAGCAGATTTCGAATCTGAGTTGATCGAAAGTTATGAATATGTGCTTCAGATGCGAAAAAAGTATAGGCTAACGAATGGCTTGGAAGGTGCATTTGTAGTAGTGACCAACCTGTCAGGCGGGATCGAAAACGCATTTGCAGCTGATCATCCCCTTTGGTGTGAGATGTACGATAAATTAGGCCAAGAAGGTGTTTTAAGCGTAACTGCAGCTCCTAATAATGGAGTTTCAGTTGACCTCGAAGGCGATATGCCTACAACCTGTACTTCTCCATTTATGATTGCAGTTACGAATGTAGATCTGACGGATGCAATTCTTGCGAATGCCGGATTTGGCACAGCCAGCATTGATCTGGGTGCCCCAGGGCATGGAACCATTACTACATCAGGAAATAACACTTACAAGGAATTTCCAGGCACGAGTGCTGCTGCTCCACACGTTACAGGAGCCATTGCTTTAATGTATGGTACACCCTGCAGCACATTTCTTGAAAACCTTGACAATGATTTAGGGGGAGTCGCATTGATGATAAAGGATATAATACTGACCACAGGCAGGGATAATAGTTCATTGGAAGGAATGACTGTAACTGGTAAGCGACTCCAGGTGGATGCAGCGATGAGAGAAACTGTTTCAGAGTGTGATGATCTGGAGGTTCCTGTTTTGCGGATCAATTCGGTTCGTCCTAATCCATCCAGCATAGGGGATATCGTGCAAATCTATTTTGAAGTAAATGCTGACACAACCTCGGCACTTTTTGATATCCATACCCTCGACGGGAGACTTGTCAAGACGTATGACATAAGTGATGCTGAATTTGCCCAGGGCGCTATAAGTTTTAAAGTCAGACCGGTTGCGGCAGGAGGATATCTTGTTACACTCAGGAATAAGGATGAAAAGCATACAGTTAAAGTCATGACGGGGTTTTAAAGCACTTAAATTTCCGGTGAGGATGCCGATTAGAACACGCACGGTATCAAAAAGTGATCCTTCGAATAAAGAGTTCATCCACATGTTCTGCCAGATATCCGCTTAGCGCTGACAAGGTATTCTGTTGTTTCCCCAGAAAAACTGTTCAGATGGTAATAAATAAAGGATAAATTTTATCTTTGCACTCCATTTGAGGGAACGGCTTCGTAGCTTAATTGGATAGAGCACCTGACTACGGATCAGGAGGTTGAAGGTTCGACTCCTTCCGAAGTCACTACTTTTGGAGGTAACTTCTTGATTAATAGTAAACTAAATAAAAATAAACGCCACAATCATGGCCAGAGAATGTCAGCTTACAGGTAAAAAACCGATGACCGGTCATAAGGTATCGCACTCAAACATGAAGTCCAAACGCAGGTTTTTACCGAATCTGCAGAAGAAAAATTTCTTCTTACCTGAGACAGGCGAGTGGATAAAGCTGACGGTTTCGACCTCCGCTTTACGAAATATTGACAAATTAGGCCTCTTTGAATACCTCAAGCGTCTAAAAGCTGAAGGTGTCAATACAGGAGTTAATCTGAAAAAGAAAGTTCAATCCTAAGTAAATCATGGCAAAGAAATCAAAAGGTAACAGACACCAGATCATTCTCGAATGCACAGAGCATAAGAACAGTGGTTTGCCTGGAACGTCACGATATGTGACTCAAAAAAACAGGAAGAATACGCCTGATCGTCTTGAGTTGAAGAAATTCAATCCGATAATGAAGAAAGTAACTGTACACAAAGAAATCAAGTAATAAAATCTTAATCTGATGGCAAAAATTTCTAAAAACGCCAAGGTTGCACAAAGAGCCGCGAATGTAGGTTCAGGAAGGGATTTTGTCAAAGTTGTAAAACCTGTCAAAGACCCTGTAACCGGAAAGTATTCCTACAAAGAGGTCATGGTTCACAAAGACAAAGTGAAAGAATTTTTCGCTGAAGGAAAATAAGCGAAAGCCTCTTATCTCATCATCTCAAAATCTTCGATATCTGAATAGTCTGCATGCACTGTTCAGATATCTTTTTATAATGTCAGCCCATTCCGTATGAGTTTCTTCAAAAAATTCTTTTCCAAAGAGAAAGAGCAGGAATTAGAACAGGGTCTTGAAAAGACAAAATCAAACCTGTTTCAAAAAATATCAAAGGCTGTAGCCGGAAAGTCTAAAGTTGATATCGAAGTTCTCGATGAACTAGAGGCTGCTCTGATCTCCAGTGATGTCGGGTTGGAAACCACCATAAAGATCATCGATAGAATTGAAGCCCGGGTAGCGAAAGACAAATATCTCAATGTAAGCGAATTGAATAACATCCTTCGGGATGAAATTGCTATTCTTCTGACTGAAAACAACACAGCAGATCTGGACGATTTTGATATCCCGATCGCCACAAAACCATACGTAATGCTTGTCGTAGGCGTCAACGGGGTAGGAAAGACAACTTCAATCGGCAAGCTCGCTTATCAATATAAACTCAAAGGCCATTCAGTATTACTGGGGGCTGGAGATACCTTCAGGGCTGCCGCTGTTGATCAACTCAAAATTTGGGCTGACAGGGTAGGCTGTGCTTTTTTCAGTAAAGGAATGAATACAGATCCCGCTGCTGTTGCTTTTGAAGCAGTTCAGGAAGGGATCAGAAGTAAAGCAGACGTCGTTATCATCGATACAGCTGGCCGATTGCACACAAAGATTCACCTCATGCGCGAGTTGACTAAAATTAAAAAATCGATCGAAAAATCTTTACCTGGTGCACCCCATGATGTTATGCTTGTATTGGATGCTACCACAGGGCAAAATGCGATCGAACAATGCCGCCAGTTTTCTGAAGCAACCGAAGTCACTTGTCTAACCCTGACTAAATTAGATGGAACTGCAAAAGGTGGTGTCGCACTTGGTATTTCGGATCAGTTTAAAATTCCCATCAGGTTTATAGGTGTGGGAGAGAAAATTGACCAACTACAGATATTTAACAAAAAGGCTTTTGTGGAATCTTTATTCAAAGGGGCACCTGCCATAACAGGCGGAACTGAGGAGTAGCGTAAAATAAAAAAGGTGGCTTCAGGGATGAAGACCACCTATACTACTATATAATTGTCCAACCAATTCTACTTAGCCATTTCTCTTGTTTGGCTTTACTCATAGTCCCTGATCAGATGGATTGTGATCGTATATTGGATCAACTGCCTTGCCTGATCAAATTTGACCTTTCGATAATTTAATACCTCCCTAACGTAATCGCAAGCATTAGCGCTGTCTCCATGGACATCGAGAATTATTATTTCGTTTTTTGCATTCAGAAGGAAATTAACGGTGATATCCTGTTCGGGTTCGTCAGGTAATGTAACCTGATAGTTTTTAAATAATTGGATAACCTCGCGGTGAAGCACTTCTAATGAATCTGTTCCATTAAAGCTTTTTGCTAAAACCTCCGGTGCAGGCGTTACAAAAAGAGAAATAAAGAGTATAAAAAGGGTTCTCATAGTGTCTTATTTATACCGGGAAAGAAAAAATATTAGCGTGTTGTAATTTCTCATTCCTGTTTGTCTTATAGACGTCATTTATTTAATCGATGTTGGGCAGACACGCTATTTTATCGCTTAATCCATATAATTTATCTACTAATGAACTTACTTTTCTATTTGTAAATGGCATGTAAACAAGCCATTAGATAGGATTGAAGATTATTCGCACCCGTTTAGCTTGATATCTTTCCGTTTTATCTCATTTCCTTCTCATTTGGATTACCGCAGCTAGACTCCTCCCACATTATTGGTTATTATTGGTTTATTATTCAAAGAATCAATTCATGAATAAACTCTACACGGTAGCTTTCCTCATCACTTTCATCTCTGTTCTATTTTCATTTTCTATCAATCCACCAGATGGTAATACAGGTGCGCCAGGGGATAAGCTTTGTGTTCAATGCCATGATCAAACAAATCCGGAACAGAATGGGACTCTAACTCTTGAGGGATTTCCTGAAAGTATCACACCGAATGAAACGTATATGCTGACGGTGGTGAATCGGCTGACGGTTGACACTGCAGTCCGTGCAGGTTTTCAGGTAACGATTCTGGGACCTTTTAATACGAAAGCCGGAGAGATGACCAGCCCTTCTGCCAGTTCAATCGTTTCCATGAGTGCAGGTAGACAGTACTGGGATCACAATCCGGCAAAAGCATATCCGGATAGTAATGTGGTCCGTTGGACAGTCAACTGGAAAGCACCGGAAATGGCAAGCGGAAGCAGAATTACATGGTTCGCAGCAGGCAACATTGCAGATGGTAACTTACAAAGTACAGGAGACAAAATTTTGACAGCAAATGGATTTGGAACGGTCGTACTTTCTGACACAAAAGAAACAGAGAATAAAAAAGCGTCTGTCTATCCTAATCCTGGTTCCGAACGAATCAATATTCAGCTTGCTGATCAATCGCGACCTGATGGACAATTGTATTTTTATGATATTATAGGTAAAAGAGTTTCGGAAACAGAAATAATTAATGGTGAAGCAAATATCCCTCCCATTTCCTCTGGGGTTTATTTGTTAGAAATAAAAATTGGCAACCAATCACACTTTGTGCGCTGGGCCATGTTTTAAAAGAATATTTGGATGTTTATACATCCTGAA
>JAYUXX010000281.1:0-1550 GCA_043752765.1 Saprospiraceae bacterium
CTGGCAGCACAAGCCCTCAATACCTATGACGCCAAATGGGACGGAAAATATACCTACGGAGCGAAAGTTGATTACAAATCAGAATGTGTGTACCCCGGAGATATTATGCAGTTTGAACGCGTCATCGTCGAGTATAAAGTAGATGGCGGTATGATGAGAGATGAAATACCACATCACACAGCCGTTATTTATGAAGTGAAAGCCACGGGAAATTTCATCCTCGCACACCAAAATTATAACAACAAGAAACGGGTTGTTCTCACTCCACTAATTATGGAAAACATAAAGAGAGGTAAGGCTATGATCTACAGGCCTCAGAATTAAGACAGGGCAAGGATTAATTTCAATTTACCGGCTAAACTTTACCATACTTTACTGAAAGCTTCCTGGTAAATTCATCAAAGTCATCAAATGTTTTTAATATTTTATCTAATGAATACCCTCTTGATAATAAAGCTTCCATTCTCTCCTCGATAAACTCGCCGCTTGCATCTACACGGCCATCTAACAGGGATAATTCCCTGCTCATTTCCGCTGTCCATTCTCCAAACATCAGGAAATTCTTGCGGCAAAGTTCAACGTCACCAGTTTCCCAGTACTCACTCTCGTCCACGAATTCAAATTCATCCAGATACCTGTGACTGACATACCGCAGTAGATGTATGATAGCCATATGCACATAGGGCCCGGCATATTGCGTTTGTTTATGCAAAAGAGGAATTCCTTGCAGATCAGGAGGTGCCGGCGGAAGTAGTTTCGCAAAATGATAATGACCTTCATTGACCAACATTCCATTAACGTCAAATGTAAGATCTATTGATTCACTTCCTTCCGGTGTGAAGCTTAAACCCGTTAAGGGTAATTCACGAGTAGGAAAATAAAATTCAAGTTTCCATTGATGATTTCTGCAAATGTCAGCCACTTCATCAATCAGTTCCGGCAACATCGACATCGTCCGGATCTTGCCGGAGTAAAAAATAGTAAGTCCCATATTTCAACTGGTTTAAATAAATAATAAATTGTTTTCAATTGGAAAGTAAGGGATTCGGAAATGTATATGTAGGAAAAAATGCCTTGTTGCGAAAAATCCTTGTTTTTCCCATCAGGACATATTAACGCCTCTTTTATTCTGATTGAATTCCCTTAATTTTCAAAGGCAAACAACTTTTCACCATGTTTGAAAATTTCTGTAGAAAATACAGGGACGGATCTAACCGTGCCCCCAACTGGGATTATCGCTCAGTTGCCTCCTACTTCATAACCATTTGTACAAAAGATAAGATTTGCTACTTCGGCCACATACAAAACGGAATAATGTGCTTATCAAATGAAGGTGCTATTGCAACTAATTTTTGGAACGAAATCCCCACTCATTTCGAATATGTCCAATTGGGAGCCTTTATCATTATGCCAGACCACATGCATGGGATTATTCACATCCGCAAACCAAAAAAATCTGACTGCTTTAATGCGGATAAATTGATCATGAAACCAGTTGACCCATTGAATAGGGTTGAACGCGTTGATCTATTAATGGGGATACCGCCCGT
>JAYUXX010000282.1:0-4054 GCA_043752765.1 Saprospiraceae bacterium
GCCGGAGATTTAATAACTATCGATAGTGTTGTTTATCTTTTTAATTCAACTCTATCAACAGATAAAAATGTTCCTGTAAACGGCACCAGCCAAATGGACCTTTGGTTTTTTACCTTAGATGGAAATCCAGACAGATGTTCTGATCAATTTGTCTGCGAGCAAGACTCTACCACGAGCAATGAATTATTCCCTCCTGCAACCGATGTATTAATCTGCGTTGCAGGTTGCACTGCAGGACTATCAATTGGTCCTGATTTTATCCAGGGTAGCTGTAACGATCTCATTTATCCAACAGCATACTTCAAATTAACTACGGATACAACTGCTGACTTGCTTACATTAAGTATTACGTCTGACGAATTTAATGAACCTCATATTGCTTTATTAAGATCAGGCAATTGTACATCCTTTACACAAATAGCCTGTGCAGAAGGGTCAGACGGCTTTGTTATACTTCAATATATAGATGTAGATCCATTAGCGACATATATCATTGCTATCTCTGATGCGGCTGGTAATTTAGGTCAATTTGAATTGTGTGCCACTTCTGTTGATGTTGAGTTTTGTAATGAAAAAGATTCACTGTATGTAAATAGTGCATCATTGGGAAGCCCATTAAGTGGTCCTTTCAGACCAGGAGAACTAATTCAGATTTGTTATGAATTACAGGATTGGAATAAGCTTGACTGTAATGGTTTTCAAGGCGTTATTCCCACATTTGGTCCGGGGTGGGACCCGGATGGCTTCGACATTTTCGGGATGCCTAAGATAATTGATACCATGCTCATACCTGTTACTACAGGATTTTGGGATTGGTATAAAATTGGGGATGTTCATTATAATGTTACGAACCCAATAAGTGGGTTTGAAGGTGGTCAGGGTTTACCTGCGGGTTGGTTTTTTACAAATACGGCTGACGTTCCACCCAATAATGGACCGGACCAAACTCCAGGTGATATAAATGATTGCTTGCCTACACCGGACCGCTGGAAAGTTTGCTTTACGCTCCCTGTAGAAGATGAATGTGAAACGAACTTAGATATAAGCGTGAGCATGCGCACATTTTCCGATGGTGAGGTGGGTGTCGAGACTAGCCTCGCATGTGCATATGATCAGGAAGAAACACTCTCCATCGGTATGGTGTGTTGCAAGAATCCAACTGTTCAGGACATTCCTGAAACATCCATATGTAGTGGTGATACCATTCTTCTTTTCCCTCGTACAAATATTCTTCCTCCTGTTACCTATTCCTGGTTAGCTGATCCTGATGTTGGAATTGAAGGAGCAACCTCCGGGACAAATGCCACTCGATTTTATCAGATCCTCACGAATAACACGAATTCAGTTTTAAAAGTCAATTATATGCTTTCAGCATCAGGTCCAAACTGTCAGGCTGATCCTATCATATTCGTAGTTCGAGTTTACCCTCAACCTACAAGCCGCATTACGATCACAGGCGCAAATATTGTTTGTAGCGGAACACCTGTAACCCTTAATTTTGAAAGCACTGGAACACCACCATTCGCAATTGAATTGACAAGGGATGATCAGTTTTTTGCTAACGTACTAAGTGAATCAACCAATCTTTCAATCCAGATTGATCCAGTATTTTCTGGAAGATTTAAAGTTGGAAAAATTAGGGATGCATTTTGTGAAGGGGATGGACTTGGCTTTGTAAATGTTACTGTAAAACCTTTAGGTTCGGCTATTATTGACACTTCATTATGCGAAGGAGATTCAATCGTGGTGGGTGGAGAAACCTTCCTGGAGCCAGGAAATTTTTTGGTTCGATTAAATGATGGTGCAGCTAATAATTGTGATAGTGTTATTACACTTTCATTAAGTTTCATTTCATCACAGACCGAAATTATAGATCAGGAACTGTGCAATGGAGATACATTATTTGTTCTTGGACAACCTTACACTGAAACAACACATACACTTATAGAATATGTAGGACCTTCAGGATGTCCCGACTATATCCAACTCGATTTAATTGTCCGGGATACCTTGACCGATGAATTTAATCAGACGATCTGTGGCGGTGACACATTGGAGTTTGAGGGCATTTTGGTCTTCCAAACGGGTTCATATTCGCATGTAGAGGAATTGATGTCAGGATGTTTTGCGCAAACCATTCTAAACCTGACAGTGCTTCCGGAGATTACCATAAATGGTTTATCGATCATTGGAGATCACGGAAATAATGATGGTGCTGTTTTATTGGAATTAACAGGTGGCAGTCCTCCATTTACATATTTATGGAGCAATGGGGAGACTACGGAAAGTATATTTAATGTGATGCATGGTCATTATGAATTGACTGTAATGGATCGACAGGGATGTACCCAGGTATTTGGTTTCGATGTACCCATGGGAACGGCTGTCGATGAGAGCGAAAGCCACAAGGATATCAGGATTTGGCCATCATTGGTTTCTTCCCATGATCAACTTTATATCTCAAACCCAAATTACGTAACAACACAATTGAAAGAGGTCACGTGGTGGGATAGTAATGGTCGATCAATATCAAGCGATAAGCTCATTCAAAATGTTTCGCCATCGCTGTTCTCAATTATAATTCCACATCATGCAACTAATGGATTGTATTTCCTCGTCTTAACTTCAGAAGGTGGTCATACATCCTGGCACAAAGTTGTACTAGCACATTAGTCGTACAATAGCCTACATTAAAAGGAAAGGGATTCACCTATCATTTCTGATAGTTGAATCCCTTATCCTTTTGCACCTTTTCGCATCTCAAGTTGGTTAAATTGGTTTTCGTGGGAAAACCAGATTTCTTTCAATGTTCAAAGCACTGCACCGGTATATTAGACTAATAAGTCATCCGGTACGGGGGTTATGACCACTAGGCCACCCCATGTCATTTCCTTTCCTTCAAATGAATACTCACTTTTGCCAATGGCAAAACTTTTCTATCATTCACCTCAATACAGGATAAATCCGGTACATCGTTGGAATTAAGAATCTGACTTTTTTCTTTACAACCTTCATCCTTATGAAGACAATAAATGTAAAATGATTATATCCTTAATGCAAATTATTTGATGCCTTATTTTCAACAACTTTACTAACACGCAGCTTTCACTATTTCTATAAAACCACCTGCATCAAGAGAAGCTCCACCTACAAGTCCACCATCCACGTCATCCTGATTAAACAGAATGCGTGCATTGTCAGCCTTGATACTGCCACCGTATAGTATGGGCGTCCCTTCGCTTACTAACTTATTGTATCGGATGGCGATTTGACTCCGTATATAGAAATGCATTTCCTGAGCTTGTTCAGGAGAGGCAGTTACTCCAGTTCCAATTGCCCATATAGGTTCATAAGCGAGACATACATTTCGAAACGCAGCATCCTCAAGGTGAAAAAGGCTCTCCTCCAATTGCATCCTCACAAATACATTCTGAGATTCAGATCGCCTGATTTCGAATGGCTCTCCACAACAAAAGATAGGTTTGAGACCTGCTTCAAGAGCAGCATCTAATTTTAATTTGATGATCTCATGTGTCTCATTGAAGAATTGTCTCCTTTCTGAATGACCGATCAAGACATATTCGATACCCATACTCTTCAGCATTAATGGAGAAATCTCACCCGTAAATGCCCCAGCCTTTTCATAAAAGCAATTTTGGGCCGCCAGGAACACATTTTCTTTGATACTCAGAGCCTTTAAAGCATGAAGATGGGTAAATGGCGGTGCTATGATCACCCTACAGGACATTTCATCTGGAAGGCCCTCTAAAATTTTCCCAAATAGCTGTTCTCCTTCCAGGAGATCAGTGTTCATTTTCCAATTTGCGGCTACTATTTTAGTCCTGTACATATTTTTTGTTTGTGACAGTTTGATTAAATCATGATAGGTAAAGATATGTATACACCTGTTTTCAATTAAGAAACTAACAAAAGAAGTAAAATTGCTGTAAGGAGAAACCTGCTACCCGTGGTTTGGTTCGATTTTTGTGCCCGCTACCTGATTAAGTATTTTGTAATCCTCCTGAATAAGGATATTTTGTCTGGCAGGTTATTA
>JAYUXX010000283.1:0-9713 GCA_043752765.1 Saprospiraceae bacterium
CATGTTTGACTTTTACTTTTATGGTGGAATCACTTAAAGCATCCACATATCTACTTTCTATTTTCTTACTTTTGAATAATTGATAACATCACATAACGAAACTAATGAGTATTAACTTAATAGAACTCTTCAATAATACCGTCTCTGACGTACTCGTCCGACAATCCAGTGCCATGCTCGATGAATCTTCGGAAAGCACATCCTCAGCGGTCGAAAAAATATTCCCTGCCCTCCTCAATGCGATTCTTATCAAAGGAAATACGGATAGCGGGGCTAAAGATCTTCTGGACTTTATGTCTGCCAATCGGATAGATGAGGCGTTGCACGATGATGTTCCGTCGCTTCTGGCCGGTGGTCCTGAAACAGAAAAATTGACTGCAGATGGAGCTGGCATATTAAAATACCTTTTTGGTGGGAAACTTTCCTATATGGTAGATTGGATCTCAAGTGGGAATGGATTAAAAACTTCATCTGCCAGTACGTTATTGAAGATTATAGCTCCACTCGTAATGGGAGCAATTGCCAGGGCAGTTAAAGAAAAATCACTGAACGCTTCTGGATTAAAAGATCTTCTCAATTCCCAGAAACCATTTGTCGATGCTTCCGGGCCTGCAGCAATATCTGAATTACTTGGAGTAACCCACGTACCCGAACCTGAAAAACCTGTTCAGAGCAAACTTGAAAGTGACGCTCAGTTACATACAGGAAAGCAGTCGAGTACGATGTCAAAACTTCTTCCATGGATTGTACTGTTGATAGCTGCCCTTGGTCTTTTTTATTTTCTACAAAAAGGTGGCGCACCCGCCCCAGTTGTCATGGAGAGCAGGAAGGATTCTCTGGAGAATGTCCGAAAACTTGATTCCATCAGGAGTCAAACACTTATTGATTCAATGGGAGATGTCAAAAAAGGAGATTCTCTGAGGAATGCCATGATGGCTGATTCACTAGGAGCAAGTCAAAGGGATTCGTTAGAATGAACCGAAAGAGTTTCTTATTGAAATACTCTATCAGTACTCAATTCTAACCTGAATCAATTTCCTTTTGAATTGTTCAAAAGGAAATTGCTTCACACAGATGCAAACCGTTTTAAACATGTCTTCTGCTTTCCTAAAAAACAGAAGACTTTCGGTTTGATTACCTTATTGTTTCAAAAGAAACCCATGTCTGCCATTCGCCAACTTGCTGCCATCATGTTTGCCGACATAGAGGGGTATACAGGTCTTATGCAAGAGGATAAAACATTAGCTTTTCAACTACTTGAGAAACAAAAATTAAAGCTTGAACAGGTTGTTGCACAACACAAAAGCCGGATCCTTGAATTAAGGGGTGATGGTGAACTTTGCAGTTTCTCAAGCACACTTGAATCAGTCAGGGCTGCACTTACGTTGCAATTAAATATGCAAACGCCTCCCATTGTTCCCTTACGTATTGGCATCCATACCGGAGACGTAATGATTTCAGGAAATACGATATACGGAGACGGAGTCAATATTGCCTCGCGTATGGAATCTTTAGCTGTTCCGGGCAGTATTTTTATCTCGGATCGGGTATATGAGGATATTAAAAATCAGAAGGATATTCTCACCATACCATTAGGTAGATATAGCCTTAAAGGTGTGTGGGAAGAAGTCGGCATTTACGCGATCAGCAATCCTGGAATAATCATTCCGGTTACATCAAATCTTGTAAGAAAGGGTGAAAAAGTAAGTCATCAATGTATTCTCGTTCTTCCCTTCATCAACATGAGCAATGATCCTACGCAGGAATATTTCAGCGATGGACTCACTGAAGAATTGATATCAAATCTTTCGAGATTAAAGGACATGAAGGTTATCTCGCGTACCACTTCAATGAAATACAAAAACACTACCAAGAGTATTATGACTATTAGCCAGGAGGCGGAGGCAACGTAAATATTGGAGGGTAGTGTTCGAACCAGCGGCAATTCTCTCAGGATAACAGCACAGCTAGTTGACGCTACACGTGATTTGCATTTGTGGGCTGATAATTACAGGGGGACTCTTGATGATATTTTTGATAACCAGGAACAGGTATCTGAGAAAATTGTAGAGGCCTTGCGCATTCACCTGACGGCAGATGAGAATGACTTTCTTCAGAAAAGATTTACTGATAATACAGAAGCGTATCAACTTTATTTGCAAAGTCTTTTTTTTTGGAACAGGCGAAATGAAGATGGATTAAAAACGGCTATTCGATTTTTTGAAAATTCCATTCAATCAGATTCTGACTATGCTTTAGCATGGGCCGGGCTTACGGATTCATACAACCTGCTAGGAGAGTTTGCAAATCATTCACGAAAAGCATTATCACCTAAAGCAAAAGCAGCCGTTAACAAAGCACTGGAGATTGATAACCAACTGGCGGAAGCCCATATTTCACTAGCATCCTTACTGATGTTGAATGAATGGGATTGGGCCAATTCAGAAAAAGAATTCAGGATTGGAACAGATCTGAATCTAAATTATGCTACAGGTCATCATTGATATGCCGATTGGTTTTTATATATGGGTCGCTCCGATGAAGCCCTAAAAGAAATTTTCATCGCCGTTGAACTGGATCCGATTTCAAGAGCGATTCTTAAGGATCAGGCCATGGCATTTTATTATACACGCCAATATGATAAGGCAATTGACAAAGCACTCATTGCGCTAAATCTTGACCCGGACTTTATCACTTTGCATCGGCTTTTGTCACTATGCTATCAAGGCAATGGCATGTTTGAACAGGCAATCATGGAAAACAAGCTATGGGGAGTTCTTACAGGTAATGAAGAAAAACTAAAGTGGCCTTAGCTCAGATTTATGCAACCGCCGGACGCGACATTGAGGCTAGAAAGTTACTTGATGATATAAGGGATAACTATTCGATTGGAGAGAACGATTTTCGGGGAATGGGGCAAGTGTATGCAGCTCTAGGAGACATTGATTTAGCTTTCGAGTAGTTGGAAAAAAGCTATGAGAATCGTGAATCGTCACTTTGCAGTTTAAAGCTAGACCCAAAAATGGACGCGCTAAGAAATGATCCACGGTTCGACTCTTTAATCCAGAAAGTCGGGTTAATTTATTGAAACAAATTAAATCAATTTCAATTTCGCTCTCATTTCAGAGATCTCCTGGTTTTACAAGGTCAGCCTTTTTATTTCTTTTAAAAAAATAATAAACAGGAAGTCCTACACACATCAGCATAATCCCCGCTAATGCCTGCACAGGTCTTCCAATAATCGTGCTCCCAAGAAACCAAAGTGATATACCGATAAACACAAGAGGAATAACAGGATACAAGGGTACTTTGTAATTACCTTTCTCTGCATCGGAGGATTTGCGACGAAATAAAAAAATCGCAATTGCCGCCATCGTCATAAAGATCCAATCCATGAATACAACGTACGTTGTCAAATTTTCAAATGTGCCCCAAAATATCATAAGGAGGGCAGCCCAGGTGCTCTGCAATAAGATTGCCTTTAGAGGTGTGCCAAACTTAGGATGAAGGTGGGCAAGCCATGGAAAAAAGACTTTGTCCTCCCCCATTTTATAATAAATTCTCGGTGCCGATAATGTATAAATCCCTGCAGTTCCAAAAGCAGAAAAGGTAATCATGATAGCCACAAGTAATCCCCCCGTCAACGTTACCCGGCTCAAGGCATCTGCTGCTACCGCAGAGGAACCCGCTATTTCCTGTGTAGACATCACAGATAAATAAGCCGCATTCACCGCGAGATATACAACAGTTACTAGTAAGCCACCGGCTAATAATGCTCTTGGTACAACCTTTTGCGCATTATGAACTTCACCACTTAAATAGGATGCATGATGCCAACCACCATAAGACCACAACACTCCTACAAGTGCTATTCCAAAGGAGACCGAAATAGTTTCTTCACGGACAGCTCCAAGGTTTGGAATAAATTGTTGCCCATAGCTCAGGCAAACAATCACAATGATTCCAATCCCTAATACTTTCATCACAGTGATTGTGCTTGCAAAAATTGCTGATAGTCTTACACCTACGATATTTATTAATGTCACCAGCAACAAAGCTGATAAAGCAATGGGAATTTGCACACTATCGTCGGTCTTAAATATAATGGCAAAATATCTTGCGAAAGCAAGGCACAAGGCTGCTATAGCTCCGGAGGTAATGACAGTCAGAATACACCAACCATAAAGAAATGCAACCAGATTTCCATAGGCCTCTCGCAGATAAACATACACACCACCTGTCCCCGGAAATCGGGCGGCAAGCTCGCCGAAACTTAACGCCCCCGTAATGGTCACCACGCCTCCAATCAACCACACTAGTAATACCTGCGTACCATTTGATAACTGGCCAGCCACATCAGAAGGTGAAATAAAAATTCCTGCCCCAATGCACGCGCCGGCAGCAATCATAGTTAAACCAAAAAAATGGATGGATTTTTTAAGCGTATGAGACATCAATTTTTGTATTTCAATCGATAACAAGATAGAGCTTATCGAATATCGTGCGTTGAAATCTGTTGATTGCTGTAATTAACAATCCTCATTCGAAAGTTGTATTTTGAATTTGCAAGACATCGTGGTCCGGGTATTGCAATTAAAATAGGATATGAAGTATAAAGGCATATGGAATCGGTTAGCCGACGTTAGTCCTATAGCATCATTGCTTCTCTTACTTCTGTTGATTGTCCCAACTACCACTTTTGCCCAGGCGAAAAATTTTCAGGTTCCAGATTTGCTCCAGGGCAGTAAAAAAATTACTATCCCATTTCGCTTCGTCCACAATTTTATCATCCTGGAAGTCCGAATTTTTGGCACTATCCCAGTGCATTTAATTTTCGATACAGGCGCAGAACATGTGATCATCTTTAAAAGAGAATACACTGACATTCTCGGGGTACCCTATGACAAAAGGATTCCGATCATGGGATCGGACCTGAGCCGCGAAATCTACGCTTTGATTACACGCAATGCCATGTTGGAAGTAACTGGTTTACCTTCACAACCATGTGATCTATTAATCCTTGAGGAAGATTATTTCAATCTTGAAGAATTGGTTGGGACAAGAATTGATGGATTGATTGGTGGGGGATTTTTTAAAAACCTGATCATAAATATCGATTACCGCAATCAGCGTATGACTTTGTATGATCCTGTGTATTTCCAAACCCCAAAGGATTATGTAGTACTTCCCATACACATCAAAACCAATAAACCGTACATCGATGCTCAGGCAATCCTCCAGGACGGTACTATTGTGCTTGTCGATCTATTGGTAGATACCGGTGCCGGCGTACCACTTTTACTGCATAATAATTCACATCCTTCCTTAAAACTACCAGAAGAATATATACGCGGCAGGCTTGGAATGGGGCTGGGGGGTTATTTAGAAGGATATATTGGCCGCATTTATAAATTATCTCTCGGTGACATTGAATTTTCAGGCATTCTTACAAGCTTTCAGGATATTCAGGAAGAATGGCTAAAGGATAAAGACCGGTTCCGTAATGGG
This sequence comes from Saprospiraceae bacterium, assembly GCA_043752765.1. Lineage (GTDB taxonomy): Bacteria > Bacteroidota > Bacteroidia > Chitinophagales > Saprospiraceae > Opimibacter. The sequence goes on from JAYUXX010000283.1 coordinate 5,509, forward strand.
ATCCTGGGTAATCAATTACTGAGCAGGTTTAATGTTTATTTTGATTACAATCATAGCCAGCTCATGTTAAAGCCTTACCGCTCAAGGCAAGAACCATTTCAAATGGATCGGAGTGGTCTTGTCATTTTTGCTTACGGTCTGGATTTTAAGCAGTTTATCATTAAAGACATCATTCCAAATACGCCGTCTGCGGAATCTGACATCCTCCCGAATGACATTATTAAAAAAATCCAGGGGTTTCCCGCGCATTTTTCTACCCTTGCAGGCATTAATGCCATGCTTCAAAAGAATCCAGGGAAAAAAATTAAACTTGTACTGACTCGCAATGGCAAGAAACTTAAAAGGGAATTTTACCTGAGAGATTTGGTATAATTGGCTTGGGATTATCCAACTTTACTTCAGTTCAATATATCTAGTAGCGACTTATAAGATATCTCTGTGTAGATTATGAGGATATATCTTAAAGGGTATTATGATGTTTAATAAATTAGTAATCAGCTAAATGTAGCTCTTATATAGAGTTAATTTGTAAACATTAAAAATTGTCTAGCTTTGTCAACTGCTTTTGATAAAACTCCAAATCGTCCCAAAAGTGAGTTGTATCATATGTAAATTCAAAATCATTTGAATATTCCCTAACCAATTGTTACCTTTGCCGGCCATTTAACTATAACCTTTTAGTAAAAGATCATGTACGCGATTCTGGATGTTAACAACAGACAATATAAAGTGAAGCAGGGCCAGGAGATCTATGTAGACCTCCAGGATGCTGAAGTTGGGGCAAATCTGACATTTTCTAAGATCCTCCTTGCTGTCGACGGCGACACATTCAGTGTTGGCACACCCTCTTTAGGGAATGCCAGTATTGCTGCAAGTGTAATTGATCACGTAAAAGGTGATAAAGTGATTGTTTTTAAGAAGAAGAGAAGGAAAGGATATAAAGTTAAAAACGGACACCGCCAGAGATATACTAAGGTGCGTATTGACAGCATAACCATTTAATATTCATAATTAAATATAAAGACCTGAAAAAATGGCTCATAAGAAAGGTGTAGGTAGTAGTGATAACGGACGGGATAGTAAAAGTAAACGTCTTGGAGTGAAACTCTTTGGCGGTCAGACTGCAGTTGCCGGCAACATAATCATTCGTCAACGCGGCACTAAATTCCACCCCGGCCGTAATGTAGGTATCGGAAAGGATTTTACCTTATATGCCTTAAAAGATGGAACAATCATGTTCCAAACTAAAAAACGCGACCGTACGTTTGTCAATGTAGTAGTCGACACCCTCGATGAAGGTGCAGAAATGGAAATTTTTGACGGCGGCGAAGAAGAATAGCGAATCAGTCATTCGAAATAGAGTATATCGTAAAAGCCTGACCCTTCATTGGATCAGGCTTTTTCTATTTATATCCTATGTCAGGAAGTTCGCTTATCTCATGGACTAATAATCCTGCCTCTCCCCTTTGCAACCTACTTTCCCCTATTTCGGTTACATAACATCCGACATGTGATTTAACTTAAATTTACCCAATGAATAATAAAGTACATACTATCCTGGCTTTCCTTCTCATTGCCCTTTACTCTAACCTTTCCTCCCAGGGAGACCTTTCAATGATTTGGGATCAGGAAGATCTAATCTGTAAAGAAAGGGCCCGAGCCGAAGAACTCATTAAATTCTCATCCACTCGAAATGAGTTTGCCCACGAAACAGATATGTACTATCAACGAATGGAATGGGATATTAATCCGGGTAATTACTACATCAAAGGCATAATCACCTATCATTTTAAAAGTCTTGTTCCAGATCTTAATGCCTTGGTCCTCGACCTCACAGATGTACTTCAAATCAATAGTATTCAAAGAGGTGGTACACCGCTAAGCTTCTCCCATGGCCCTGATCAGCTTCTAAGAATAGAGCTCGGGAAGACTTTGCTCCTCGGGGAATCAGATAGCCTTACCATAAACTATGAGGGAAACCCACCGTCAAATGGATTTGGGTCTTTCGAACAGGGTACTCACATGAATGCATCTATTATCTGGACTCTTTCTGAGCCATACGGTGCCAGAGATTGGTGGCCCGCAAAACAAGATTTGATTGATAAAGTAGACTCCATGGATATTTACATTAGTACCCCACCTGGAAATCTGGCCGCAAGTAATGGGAAGCTAATGAGTATCTCAAATACAGATGGGAAGCTTGTTCATCATTGGCGCCATCGTTACCCGATTGTAGCTTACCTGGTGGCACTTTCTGTTACGAACTATGCAGCCTATAGTCAATATGTTCCTTTACCAAATGGGGACTCGATCGAAATCCTCAATTATGTGTACCCCGAAACTCTGGAAGCAAGCAAGCAAGCCACGATGAGTTCAGTTGATATTATGACCTTCTTTAATGAAGTCTTTGGGATATATCCATTTGCCGCCGAGAAATATGGTCACGCTCAATTTGGCTGGGGAGGTGGAGAAGAGCACCAGACCATGAGTTTTATGGGAAATTTCAGTTTTGGCCTTCAGGCACATGAAATGGCTCATCAATGGTTTGGAGATAAAGTGACTTGTGGATCCTGGACAGATATCTGGCTTAATGAAGGATTCGCAACGTATCTCACAGGCTTAACGTATGAGCGCTTCAGCCCCTCAGAATTCTGGCCCGCATGGAAAACATCAACGTCCAATTCAGCCACAAGCCAGCCAGGAGGGTCTGTATTTGTGGATGATACGACCAGCGTAAATCGAATCTTTAGCGGCCGTTTATCGTATAACAAGGCAGCTTATTTGCTCCATATGGCCAGGTGGATATCAGGGGATACCTCATTCTATCAGGCCTGTAGAAATTATCTGGATATTCCAGGCACAGCTTATGATTTTGGTCGTACAAGGGAACTACAAGGCTACCTTGAAAATGCTTCAGGTAGAGATTTCGACGAATTCCTTGCGGATTGGTTTTATGGACAAGGTTATCCTTCGTACGATTTGAGATGGTCACAGGAATCAGACTCATTGATTGTTTGGGTGGGTCAGCGTCAATCACATCCGTCTGTCACTTTTTTCGAAATGCCAATACCCATTCTAGCCGTCTTAGACGGTACGGCGAATATATTTAGAGTGGAACATTCGCAACAGGATCAGAGATATAGCTTTTTCATTGGAGGTGCTCAGGTCGACTCTGTTGGCTTTGATCCTGACAGATGGATTCTCTCCCGTAACAATACGGTCACTGAAATCATCACAGCGGTGGATGATCCGCAAACGGATGATCTTTTCGTTGTTTTTCCAAATCCGGCTTCAGATTACATCGAAATTCTTCCTTCTTCTATTGTCCATTCAGTTGAGATGATTGATGCCATAGGTATATCTAAATTATTTGCATTGCTTAATAATCGAATTGATGTTTCTTCATTCGGACCAGGTGTGTACACGCTATTTTTGAAAGATAAATTGAATCAGGTTATTTCAGTTAAGCGTGTTGTTTTAAATAAATAAAAACTTCATTCTTCTTCTCACCAGGTTATAAGGTAATAGTCAAGCTATGATTAGATTATTTATTTTCATTCTATTCATTACAACGCTGATAAGTTGTTTTGATCCCGCTAACGATAACTCGGATGAATTTCTCAGCGAAACTGCAATAGCTACTGGAGATGCCAAAGCAATTGCATTGGCAAAGCGCGTATTGGATGATAATGGGGGTAAAGCAAGCTGGGACAAAATACATTATATCAGTTTTGATTATTTCGGAAGACGATATTGGTTTTGGGATAAGTTTAACAACCTTTATAGAATAGAATCCCCATCCAGAAGTCTGCGAGCTGCAGGAAATATAGATGGCTCCGAAATTCATCTTTGGTTGAGAGGAGAACTCGTGACGGATACTGATACGCTGGCGAAGTACAAAGATTTTGCAAACAAAGTCTGGATCAATGATACTTATTGGCTCATATTTCCTTTTAAACTATTGGATCCGGGAGTGAAACTTAAATATCTTGGAGATTGTATGGCCGACTCGGTGACCAACACAACATGTATTGAATTGACTTTCGAAAAAGTTGGTGTAACCCCTCAAAACAAATACATCGCGTATATCGACACGCTGAATCTCGAGGTTATCAAATGGGACTTTTATGAAAGTGCAACGGATTCCTTACCGGCCATAGAAAATCCATGGACCGATTACCGCCAATATGGAAATATAAAATTAT
>JAYUXX010000284.1:0-4047 GCA_043752765.1 Saprospiraceae bacterium
GAATGTCAATTTCTAATGCAGAACGCAGGCAAAAAGAAGCAGAAGCGTTACGAGGCGCTACTGCCGCGGAAAAAATTCAGGCCGCTAAATCTTTACAGGAATCTTATCAGGCGGAAATGGAAGCCGAATTAGCGCGTGCTGCCCGAGAAAGAGCGTCCCGTGAAGCAGATATCATAGTCCAATCCGAAATCTTAAAACGCAAAATTGAAATTGATGCGGATGCAGAAGCTGAACGTACACGCATCATTGCAAAAGGAGAAGCCGATGCTGTTTTTATGCGGAAGGAAGCGGAAGCAAAAGGACTCTATGAAATATTGCAAAAACAGGCAGATGGTTTTGAAGAAGTTGTCAAAGCTGCAGGCGGCAACCCCAGGGATGCAGTTCTCATGTTGATCGCAGACAAACTTCCTGAACTTTTATCAATCCAGGTAGAAGCAATTAAGAACATAAAAATTGACAAAGTCACCGTCTGGGAGGGCGGCGGACAAGAGAGCGGAAGCAGTACTTCGAATTTTATATCCGGCATGTACAAATCTGTTCCACCATTAAGCGAACTGTTCAATATGGCAGGTATGGATTTGCCATCTTACCTCGGCACTATGAAGCAGGACCCTGAAGAAAATGGAGAAGAACCTAAAAGACTGGAAGTGATAAAGTAATGGAGTGATCGGGTGATGGAGTGATGGAGTGATCGGGCGATGGAGTGATCGTTTTTAACTCACAACTCACATTTCACAACTCACATTATCCCCGGGGTTTTTGGATGAATAATATGAAACGTAGTGAAATGAATGACAGAAGAAACACAGGGGAGATACTGAGCATTCGAGAACGCAGTTCAAGAAGCGAAGTGAAGGGGCAAAATGCGCAGTCACCAATGCAGCGGCAATTTTCTGTTTAAATCCAAAATCCAAAATCTAAAATCTAAAATTGAAAGGTCTGCCGTTGTTCGGAGTTTGCTCCAACAACCCGAAGAATTCTAATGGCTGCAGGAGCAAACTCTCCCGCTTCATGCTGTAATAGAATGGCGGGATCTTCGAAACCTTGACATGCAGCGGCAATTTTTTCATGAATGACAAAAGAAACACAGGGGGATATTGAGCATTCGAGGACGCAATCCAAGGAGCGAAGTGAAGGGGCAAAATGCGCAGTAATCACACGAAAATCTAAAATCTAAAATCTAAAATCGTAGGTGTTTCACCGTCAGTTTATCATGAATAAGTTGTCTGAGCGAATCAATCCCGATGTCAAGGTGTGCGGAGGCATATGATTTTGTTACCACCACATCACTGTGTGATGTTTTAACACCTTCAGGAACCATTGGCATATCGGAAACGAGTAGTAAAGCTCCGGTCGGAATTCCATTGTGAAACCCTACGCTGAATAAAGTAGCTGTTTCCATATCGACAGCAAGGGCACGAATGCGGTTGAGATACTTTTTAAATTTCAGATCAAACTCCCAGACCCTTCGGTTTGTCGTATAGACTGTGCCCGTCCAATAATCTTTGGCGTAATCACGCACGGTCGTAGAGATAGCTTTTTGTAATGCGAATGCAGGTAAGGCTGGCACTTCCGGAGGGAAATAATCATTGGACGTTCCTTCTCCGCGTATAGCAGCAATGGGCAGAATCAGATCACCAACTTTGTTTTTTCGCATTTTGAGACCACCACATTTTCCGAGAAACAAACATGCCTTTGGTTTGATCGCGGTTAGCAAATCCATGATCGTTGCCGCATTCGCACTCCCCATTCCAAAATTTATAATCGTTATATTTTCTGCAGATGCACACTGCATGGATAGCCCCTTTCCATAAATTTCAACATCAAATTTCGCCGCAAAAACTTCTACATAATGCGAGAAATTGACCAGCAAAATGTACTTCTGAAACTGGTCCAGTCCCATTCCCGTATATCGGGGCAACCAGTTATTAACGATATCCGACTTTGTTTTCATTTCGTTTCGATTTCCATAAATACCGCGGAAGCAAAAGACTAATTTTTAAATTTTCAATTTACGCCTCACAACTTACTACTCACAACTTACTACTCAACACTGACAACTCACGCTCCCGCCACATTTTGGAAAAATGGTCGGGACCAAAGCCGTGCTTTGGCTCACGCTTCAACTTTCACCCTTCACGTTTCGCGTTTCACGCATCACGCTTCACGCTTCACGCATCACGCCTCACGCCTCACGCTTCACATCCCTACCTCCAAATTTCTAACTTTTAGTTACTAGTTACTAGTTACTAATTACTAATTTCTAGTTCCTCATTTCTCATTTCTCATTTCTATCCCTCTTCATAAATTTCATTATGGCGGGACCATCGTCGTACGATGGGTTTCTAATTTCTAATTTCCAATTTCTACTTCCTGCTTTTCATCTCATGATACACTGCCGTCCTCGTCTCATCATTTTTCCGAACCTCAATTTTCAAAATTCGTCGCAACACATCAGCCTCCGCCTCATCTATCCATTGATCGATCTCTCCACTTGAAGAAGAAACATTCGCACGAATATTTTCCCGGACAGCAAAAAAAACAGCAGCCACATGCTTGCACACCGGACCATGTTCAAAAGGACATGTACAATTCCAACTGTTGATGACATCATGTCCTTCCAGCAGCACCTCGTACGTTTCACTTCCTTCGATCACCGCAGACCAGCCATCCAGCGTCTGCTTTAACATCAACACCTGGTTAGCATCGTAATATTCCTTACCTCTTTCAGTGATCAGGAAATGAACTTCTTCATCGAAATTTTCTACGTTGATACTCATTGACGCAGCAACCTTGCCATGCGGGTTTCTTCATCGGAAGTACAAATGATCATATACAATCCACCCGGAAGATTTTTGATATAAATTCTATTTGAGTTTGAATGTCCCTTGTCAATAGTCTCACCTTTTGTATTGATGATCTGATAATCAAATCCATTTCGTGCTGCATCCCAGTCAATGGTAACTTCACTAAACGAAGGATTTGGATATACTTTCAATTCAGCTGCTTCCGGATCAAGGTTTTCGATACCTGTTGTAATAAATGATTTAAAAAAATCGATCGAACTAAGCACCGCAGGAAATACACATGGTCCATGATCAAAATTCGGATTTAGATTAAGCGCTTCAGTATCCGTTGCACCCAATGCATTCATCACAGAATCGGCAATGATTGAATTACGCGGTGCTACTTGCTGATCTCCACCGCAATAATATAACCGCGTAGGAGACTCGGGCGCAAAATTATATGTATCGTTTGCCTGCAATGCAAGATTCAGGGGATGATCAAGATTGTTTTCCAACTCACTGATGATGCTGTCATGAAACATTCGCTTTACGACTGTACTGCCTCCCGCATTCAGATCTGCAAGGAGTTGTGAATTCAATGCGCTCAGCGTAATGTTTCCGTTATAGAAACTTTCAACGCTGGTGGCATACGGCTCTTTAAAAACTTCTCTCAGGTCTGCATAGATATTATAGACTTCATTGTAGCTCAGGCATATATAAGCTATGTAAGATGGAAATCCATAGGAATCATTACTCAGCACACGATCTCTCATAACTCCTGATATACTATATGGTCCTGACATATGTGTAGCTGCAGTCACCGGAATGATAATCGACCAGAAGTCATCAATTTCTTTGTGCAACGCCATGGAAGCATGACCACCCTGTGAATAACCTGCCAGAAATAAATATTTCGGATCGAAGTTTGGGCCATTAAATTCGAGGTATTCGAACGATGCAAAAAGCATGTCGAGGGATGCAGACGCTTCTGTAGCCGCATGGATGTAGGGATGAAATCCTCTTGAATCACCAAGACCCAGGTAATCCGGAGCTACCGTTGCAAATCCAAATCCCGCATACGCCATCGCCACCTCAAAACCGCCTCGGAGTTGCGAAGGAACGTCAGTGGGTCCACTCGTTGTGCCATGTCCATAGACCACTAAAGGAAGCGATGTTCCCGCCGGAACCTGGGGTAAAACCAGAAGACCGGATGCGGTATCAAGCTGGTTATGAAGATCAAGTGTTTTGTACCTGATTTTAT
>JAYUXX010000285.1:0-1541 GCA_043752765.1 Saprospiraceae bacterium
AACCTGGCCCAACTCAGATATCCTATTCGAAGGGTCAATTACTCCGGAATTGCATCCAAAGCCTTTTTCACCCATTCTTGTTGAAGCACTTCAACGTATTTCCAAATCATTTGATCAGATGAAGTTGGCGGGCGATTTAAATACACCTTTCAGCGCTGACCCGGAAAAAGAAAGAGAAGCTGTCATTCAACAAACTTTTTGGATCTATACCGCACGGATCACAGGAAATCAATATCAAAAGAAACAATTCCGCGAAAAAATATTTACCCAATTTGAAGAGAAGAATAACACTGAGATAAAAAGCCTTTCAAAAGAAGAAGTGGAAAAACTGGATCGAGAAATAGATGTTTTCTGGAATACATTTACAAATCTTCGCATCGAAGCAAACCTTCAGAACGGAACAAAAATTAAAGCGGGATCAAAGAGTACTGCAAATACCATTTTGCCACCATGGGATAAAATTGAATTGATCGATCACCGCATGAAACCGGGTAATGATGATCTGAAAGTTGGTGCAAATAAATTCCCTTGGATACTTGCCATACCTGGTGCTGTGGGAGCTGGCACCCTGATTTATTTTGCAACTCAAGGGGATAAACCTGACGAGCCAATTGATACAGTTGATTGTTCGTTTACTGCATCAGCCATTCCTTCCGGCAGTACATGTGGACTTTCAAACGGTGATATTTTATTGAATGTCAATCCCCCCGCATCCTATACGTTTCAATGGTCAAACGGAGCTGTAACGCAGGCTCTTAATAACATTCCTGCGGGAAATTATTCAGTGACTGTCAGCAGAACGGGTACAACCTGTACACAAGTTGTCACGACCACGGTCACAAATAGTAATACAAATTTTACTGCCACCATTTCAGCTCAGCCTACGGATTGTGATCAACCAAATGGTTCTGTGACCGTCACACCTTCGCCAGCAGGCGCATATACGTATCTGTGGTCGAATGGAGCTACTACACAAAATCAATCTAACCTTCCTGCAGGAAATTATGCGGTTACGGTTAGTGCCGGTGGTACATGTCAACGCGTTCTTACGACTCAGGTTGGAACCACACCATTTGAACCAAACGTATCGTTTACAACAACCCCATCCACATGCGGTGAATCTAATGGCGCAGTAACTGTTTCAGTTACTCCACTCGATCAATATACCTATGCATGGTCCAACGGGCAGAGTGGTCTTACTATATCAGGATTGACTGCAGGATCTTATAATGTGACCATCACAAAGCCCGGCACGTCTTGCTCGCATGTAGCAAATGTATTGGTGGATGATATCTCCGGATCTTTTTCGGTATCGATTTCATCGACAATGTCCGGATGTGGATTATCAAATGGTACAGCTAGTGCCATTGTGAATCCTCCAGGTACATATGATTTTATATGGTCGAATGGACAAACAGGACCGCAAATATCCGGGTTGGCCGGAGGAGCATATACAGTTACGGTTACGATTCCCGGATCTACATGTTCGGAAGAGGCCAGTGTAACGATAACCGAAACTCCGGCTTCATTTGTAGTATCAG
>JAYUXX010000286.1:0-9645 GCA_043752765.1 Saprospiraceae bacterium
CGTTCTGCCTCTTTATCAACATAACTTACAAGGCTATTCAGGGATTTAACTTCAATTTTTTCAGCTGTCACTTTTCCTGCCTGTGAACGTATAAATTCTGCAGCTTTCTCCGTGACCTTTAATACATCGGTGAGTAATAATTCCAAATCCATGGTCAAAGATAGCTGTAACAATTTGCGTTCTCAAAATAGGTTGTAGAATAATAATAGCTTTAAAACCTTATGATGAATCAGACCCTTACAAATACCATCCACTTGTTCGAATATTATAAATCTCTTGGAGAAAAAGCAATTGCCCAGGCAAGTGACGAAGCTCTGCGATGGATGCCGGATTCTAAGAGCAATAGCATCAATATAATTGTCAAACATCTTCATGGAAATATGCTGTCACGATGGACAGACTTTCTCACCACAGATGGCGAGAAACCATGGCGAAAGCGAGATGATGAGTTTGAAGAAACACTTCACACCCGTGAAGAAATTATGGGAATGTGGCAAGAAGGTTGGTCCTATCTTTTTAAGTCACTCCAATCTATTCAATCGGATGATTTAGAAAAAATTATTTACATTCGGAACATGGGTCAAACTGTAGAGGATGCGATTAAGCGTCAACTCGCCCACTATGCGTATCACATTGGACAAATTGCCTACCTCGCACGACTTACCAATACCGGAGACTGGAAATCATTATCAATTCCAAAAGGAGAATCTGATCTGTTCAATCAGGAGAAATTTGAAAATCAAAAACACGAGGAACATTTCACAAAGGAATTCTTAAAAACGAATAATGAAGAATGATGGAATGCTTTAGTTCCACATGCCAGACTCTTTTATGGCAGAACAATTTTTGTGGATTTTTGAAGTTTGAAGTGGATTAACATTCACCGAATGTCGAAATTTATGCCATAGGTACGATCGATATAGAATCGCTAACATTTATTCCAGCGAAGGAAAACCAGGATTACGGAAGTTTGAAGCGTATTGACATTCACTGTATGTAGAAGTATAGTGCCATAGGCACGACCGATATATAATTGCTGACATTTATTCCAGCGGAAGATTAGTCTCGCATCTTATCACCAAAGATCACGTCTCTACATCATGTCTTGCATCACCCAATCCCATCACCCAATCCCATTACCTGATCACCCCATCTTAATCCACTTTACCTCATGCTGATGTCCAGACCGTACCACAGCATCAATGAATTCCATCCCCCGCACACCATCGTCCACACCAGGAAAATCCAGATACACAGAATCTACTTTTTCATTATTTAATTTAGCCTGAATACAAAAAGCTACATTTCTATAAATATTTGCAAATGCTTCAAGATAACCTTCGGGATGGCCTGCCGGTAATCTTGTATGTTTCTCTGCCTGGGGATATAAATTTGAGGATCCCGTTCTAAATATTTCAGTTGGCTTATCAAGCCATCTTACCGTAAGTGAATTCGGTTCCATTTGCGACCAATCAAGACTACCTTTTTCACCATACACCCGTATCCGAAGATTGTTCTCCTCTCCAGCAGAAACCTGGCTCGCATATAATACACCCCGCGCGCCATTGCTCATGCGAAGCAATACACTTCCATCATCATCCAACTTTCTGCCTTCTACATGTGTATGAAGATCAGCGCACACTTGATCTATTTTCAGGCCCGTGATATATTCAGTAAGATTTTCAGCATGAGTTCCAATATCACCCATCGCTCCTGCAGCACCTGAACGTGCGGGATCTGTTCGCCACGTAGCCTGTTTCTGGTGGCTACCTTCAAGTAAAGTACTCAACCAGCCTTGTGGATATTCGACCACCACCCTTCGCACCTTGCCAATGCTCCCATGCGCCACCATCTGTTTAGCTTGCTTGACCATGGGATAACCGGTATAGTTGTGCGTCAATGCAAAGATCAGCCCCGAAGATTTCACCTTCATTTGCAATTGTTTAGCCTCCTCAAGATTCAGGCAAAGTGGTTTATCACAAATCACATGAAACCCATACTCCAGCGCCATCATCGATGGTCCGAAGTGTATATCATTAGGTGTAACAATTGCAACAAGATCCATCCGCTCTTCTGCGGGAAGTGCGGCTTCGGAACGGAACATTTCCTGGTAATCCCCATAACATCGCGCGGAAGGAAGGAAAAAATCAGCCCCACTCTCTTTTGATCGACCCGGATCACTATTGAAGGCACCGCACACGAGCTCAAGTTGCCCATCCAAACCCGCAGCCATACGGTGAACGGCCCCAATAAAGGCTCCCCGACCTCCACCCACCATACCAAACCTGATTTTCCTTTTCATTTCCTGTGATTTTAAAGGCTTTTAGGCCTCCAAATTATCTTAAAATCAAGAGTTTATAGGTTTGATAAACGTTAGGTGCCCATTTCGGCGTTATTGCGTGATCACTATTTCGTAACATTGCGACAATGAGATACTTACAATACCTGTTTCTGCTGATCATCCCCTTTATCCACACGGAGATCACTTTTGCACAATCACTCAAGAAGGTTCAGCGCATTGAAGGCATCCCCCCCGGTGTTCAATATCGTGCCATAACACATGACCCAACGGGAAATATCTATGTAGCCACCAGTGCTGACGTTTTTATGATCCCGGCAAATAGTAATAAAGCCCAACCGATGACTGCCGGTCCTAATGTAATGGATGTAGACTGGACGACAGACAATGGTTTGATCATGCTCCTAAAGGAAGGTTCTATTCGATTCATCTCATCTGGCAAGGTGCTTACACTGGAGTCAGGCATAGAAGCTACGTGTATGGACGTTACCAAATCCACTATTTGGGTAGGCACCACAAATGGTGTCTATACAGTTTCGATCGACAAAGAAAAAACCCTGGACCATTACACTACAGCAGACGGAGTACTGGTTGAAAATAAAATCAATTTCATTCATACCGATCCTTTTAACACGCGATGGATCGGAACGGAAAAAGGAGTGGTAAGGATTTCAGGAAAAAACTGGAAGTTATACGAAGAAGACCAGGCGGTCACAGCGATAACCTCAACCTCAGAAGGCGCATGGATGGCCGCTGATCAAAACATGTGGCTGGTCAATTCATACAACCGCTGGTTTCCAATTGATGCGTGGAAAGACCTTGTCAAAGGACGCGTACAAGCAATTTCCTCAGACGCTAAAGGCATTCTATACATTGCTTCCAATGTATTAGTGAAATATGACCCTTATCAGGAAAAGATCCTGACAATGAACGACGACTCGGCAGCCTTTTTGCAGACATTGCTTGAACAAGGCCCAGGAAAGACGGTCCTGATGGCTAATAATAATGGAATGTCCCGCGTGATCGAAGACACGACGACAATTATCGTCCCTGTCATATCAGATGAGGAGTTCTCTGCCCTGGTGCAGGTTTTATCTACACCTGTTTGTGCCGGAATGGCAACCGGTCATCTAAGCGCTAAACCAAACGGTGGTCAATTGCCCTATTCTTACAAATGGAGTTTTGGCGGTGCGTCAGATTCTGAGATCTCAGGATTAAGCCCCGGATTATATCAGGTAACGGTTACAGATGCAGCAGGAAAGACGACCCTTGCAAGCGGGATTGTATCTTCTTCACCACAAATCAATGTTGTAGCAAAGGCAGAAGGCAGTACAACAGATAAACTCACAAATGACGGTAAAGCTACTGTCAGTATAAGCGGTGGTTTAGCCCCCTACCAGATATTATGGGGCAGCGGGGAAACGACCACAACAGCGTCAACACTTGCAGAGGGTATTCAAACATTGCGGGTGATTGATGACAATGGATGTATTGCTACAACCAATGTGACAATCAACGCAGAAAAGGTTTTGAAAACACTTGACATCAACACACTTGCACTCGGTCAGACAATTCGTTTGGATAAACTTTATTTTGAAGCGGACAGCTCCACGATACAACCTGTTTCATTTGCTGTGTTGGAAGAGATTTATGTTTTCCTGGATAACAATGACAAAGTTATTATTGAGATCGGCGGTCATACGAATAGTTTACCTGAAGATTCGTATTGTGACAGATTATCAACTTCGCGGGCAAAAAATATAGCACTCTATCTCTACGATAAAGGAATTCCTGAGAATCAAATCTCGTATAAAGGATATGGCAAGCGCCAACCTATTGCAACCAATCAAACCGTAGATGGACGAAGAAGAAATCAACGGGTCGAAATTAAAATCGTCAGTCTGTAACCATTCTTGCAGAGGATCAAAAATATTATCTCGTAGAAAAAGTAAAAATAGTAGTTGACCTAAAGGTGTCGCCTACATTCAATTGAGTGGATGGGAAAGATATTTGATTTGGTGAGTTTGGAAAGTGCTGTGGCTCCAAACATATTCCCGAATATGGTTCATACATCACATTGTTTTTTCCAAAACCGTCCAGAAAATTTCCTGTGTACACTTGCAAACCGGGTTCGGTGGTTTGAACATCCATAACGCGCCCACTCGTTGGATCATAAAGTGTAGCAGCATGCACCAAGTCCTTACAATAAGCTGAAAGTATCCAGTTATGATCATAACCACCACACAACAATAGTTGTGCATCACTTTCGGCTATTTCATTTCCAATGGTTTTTAATATTCTGAAATCAAAGGGGGATTTCTCCACAGATTTTATCTCTCCTGTAGGTACTGTGGTATGATCAACAGGTAAATAGGAATGCGCATTCACCTGTAACTGATGAGAAAGTATCTTTTCTTTTTTCCCCGTTAAATTAAAATAGGAATGTTGTGTCAGATTGATGATGGTGTTTTGATCACATATGGCTGTATAGTCAATGATCAACGAATCGTCGGCCGAAAGAAGATAGCGAACGCTCAATTTCATGTTTCCCGGATAACCTTCTTCCCCGTCTTTACTGATGAAATAAAATTCTATTCCTTCTCCTTCATTCGTGTATACCGGAACGGCATCCCAAATAACTTTGTCAAATCCCTTAATACCGCCATGTAAATGATGAGGTGGATGATTTACAGCAAGTTCATATTCGTTTTGATCTAATCGGAATTTGCCATGGGCTATACGGTTGGCATATCTGCCAATCACGCAACCTAAAAAATGTTTAGAGTGAATGTATTCGTCAAGCGTATCATATCCTAAGACAATATCTTCATGAAGACCATTCCTATTCGGAACATTCAATGATGTGATGGTGCAACCATAATCAATCACCTTCAAGGCTACGCCATTCATATTCGTTAGCGAAAATTCGGTAACGTCTTTTCCATCAGGAGTTGTTCCAAATAGTCTGCGTGTGATTGTTTTTATCGACATGATTTGAAAATGAATTCTTCTCGGCTGTACACTTTACCTCATCACCACTTTTACATTTTCAATAATATCCTGTAGCGCATTTTCTACTACAGCCGAATCCTTATGCCGAAGGATAACAAATCCCTCCCCTTCGTAGCTGGCTGATTTTTCTTGTCCGGGTTTTGGAATCCGGATATCAGTGATAATATCATTATAGCGTGAACGGATTTCTTCTAATCCATTAACATGTGAAACGTACCCATTACCCTGGCCCCGCAAATAGGCTGCTCCACTGGTATATTTCATTTCAGGAATATCCGCTTTACTATAGACCATGAGCTCAACCCATGACCGCAGCACATCAAAATCGCAGGCTCGTGAAATCAGTGTGGTAAACTGGGCCCCGGGAGGTCTTGCGGCCACTTCAGATATGGCTATACTACCATCTTTTCTTCGAAACCATTCCATATGGCTCATACCGGTTTGCATTCCGAGTGTATTCAGCGCTTTCAATCCGGCAATTCGAATATCATTAAAGTCGCTTCTGGTAGTTTCTTTACGAAGTATAACACGCCATTGTATCCATGGATTGGACATTGCTTCAAGAGGAGTTGGAAAATACTGGTTGATGGTCTGCCCGATAACATTTCCATTTAATGAAAAGGTGTCGAGTGAATATTCATCACCAGCAATAAACTCTTCAACGATCACACCTTGAGAAACATGTGTCCCCATTTGATGAAAAGCTGATGACATCTCCTGATCATTCGAAACGCGGAAAGTGGTTTGTGATCCCGCCCCGGCCACAGGTTTTACGACAAATGGATACGGACATGCCCTTGTAAAAGAGATAGCATCGCCCACGTTGTTGACCAGGCAGTGCTTTGCGCATGGAATACCGCCCTGCTCAAATATTAACTTCATTCGGGATTTATCCCGGAAGTTGTGCGCACTTTCCACATCCATTCCCTCCACTCCCAGTGCAAGGCGGGCTTCCGCCAATGGAACCTGGAGTTGTTCGGTAGCCCCGAGTAAACGATGGAAAATACCAGTTTGCTTCCGAATGTCTTTTAAAACGGATATCAGTTGAGCACTATTGAATACATCCGGGATCTTACGGGATATTGTTAAGCGACTTTGCTGCCAGGCTGGAAGCAGGGATGCTGACTCCTGACTTATCACAACAAGTCGGATATCATGGAGAGATGTCAGAGCTTCAATAAAGCGGACAGCATTCGCTGTAAAATTGGGTGCGATATAGGCAACCGTAGTCATATGGCCGAAGGTAGTAAGGAAAATTTAGGAGCATTTAAAGATAATAGGCTCTGGCCCACTAAACCACTTTTTGAGAAAATCAGAATATAGATTTAGGTTGTCCGACGAATGAACACCCAAGGTATAGTTACTCACTTATATATCCGTTTGTATCTTGTCATCTGATTATCGAATTCTCTGCAGAGACAGGAATTTATTACGTTAATTAGTTGATTATCAGATTGTTTTTGTAGTTTGTTTTCAGTGGCATGTTTTTCCAGATAGTCCTGAAATTTGAATTTGACCCTTTATCTAATTTGCGGATACCTTAGATCATGAAATTGCACATCAAGTATGATACAGTATTGGCCTGCAAGATGATCTTGCAGGAACAACTCGAGAAGCTTCAGATTCCGTATGAACTTACTTCCCTGGGAGAAGTTGAATTGAAGAAGACAATATCATTTACTCAGCACAAGGAACTCAGTCAGGTCCTTAAAAAGTATGGAATTGAAATTCTTGACGACCAGAAAAGTATTTTTGTTCAGCGGATAAAGGATACTATTATTGAACTGGTGAACTCCGAAGAACGCCTGCCGTCGTCAAAGTTTTCGGATTTCCTGGCGCAGAAACTCAATCACAGCTACGGGCATATTTCTAAGCTATTTTCCGATGTCACCTATACTTCGATTGAAAACTTTATAATTCTCCAGAAGATAGAACGCGCTAAGCAACTCATCATTTCAGGCGAACTCACCCTTACTGAAATAGCATGGCAATTGAATTATAGTAGTGTTCAGCATTTGTCAAACCAGTTTAAGAAAACCACTGGTATCACTCCCACATCATTCCAACGGATCATTAAAATGAGACGGAAAGTGATTTGACTTTTTCATAGGTTAAGCAACTTTTATATTTTTTTTGCATTTTAGTTTAGAATAAAACCACCAATGAGCAACACTTTACTACACATACTTCTGGCAGATGACGATGAGGATGATCGATTGATCTTCAAGGATGCCATCAACGAGGTGAAGGTGAAAACGAAGATCACAGTCGTAAATGACGGTGTGCAATTAATGAAATATTTGAACGAAACTGAAGAAGAATTACCTCATATTGTTTTCCTGGACCTTAATATGCCTCGTAAAGGGGGAATTGAATGCCTGATGGAAATTCGCAATGATGCAAAACTTAAAGACCTTTCCATTGCCATTTATTCTACATCAGCTTCTGAAGAGGATATAGAAGACACATTTGTGAAAGGGGCGAATGTTTATATTAAGAAACCTAATGATTTTACCACCCTAGTCAAGGTGTTAAGCGAAGTGATCACGATAAACTGGCAATATCACACATCGGACCTCAACAAAGAAAACTTTGTTTTAAGTATCTGATACTTGCCGTGCCCAACTCTCCATGGGAAAAAAATAATAAGCCTCAAAGCAATTAAACATTTCCAAATGGATTTGCACTCTGGCATGCCCTTTTGGCTTATTAAGAATGGGCTCCCTGTTAGCTATCTCAAATTAGAGAAATCTGTAACCACCGATGTAGCTGTCTTAGGGGGTGGTATTTCAGGCGCATTGACGGGTTATCATCTCACGAATGCGGGTGTAGAGCATGTGGTGGTTGATTCACGAACAATAGGTCTGGGTAGTACCTGCGCCAGCACAGCTCTCTTGCAATACGAAATCGATGTTCCTCTTTCCGAATTGATTAAGAAAGTAGGTTACGATAATGCAGTAAGAGCATATCAGCTCGGTGTTGAATCAATTAAAAAATTGAAACAGATCGCCGTAAATCTGAATTTTGATGAATTTGATGACAAGTCAAGCCTTTATTTTGCGGCTTCTAAAAAGGATTCAGCTTTTTTAAAAGAAGAACATAATGCCCGTAAACAAATTGGAATTGATGTGGAACTGTTAGGTTCCAAAGAAATTCATTCAGAGTTTAATATTTCTGCCGACAGTGCAATACTTTCCAGTCAGGCTGCACAAATGAATCCCTATACGTTTACGCATGCATTGCATCAATACAGTATTGCAAGAGGAGCACGGGTATTTGATCGTACACGGATTATAAAAATAATACATGACCATAAAGGAGTGACCCTGCGATCAGAGAATGGCCATACCCTGACAGCTAAAAAACTCGTCTACGCCACTGGTTATGAAGTTGTAGAATTACTAAATAAAAAAATTGTAAACCTCCAATCCACTTTTGCAACTATAAGTGAGCAGGCTAGTGAACTCAATTCGCTTTGGAAGAATGATGTATTGATTTGGAATACCGCTGACCCCTATCTATATATGCGGACCACTAAAGACAGAAGAATGATCATTGGAGGTCGAGACGAACCTTTTTACAATCCTGCTAAAAGAGACGATCTTATTGGAAAGAAGGGAAGCCAGTTAGTAAAGGATTTTCATCGCATGTATCCTGACACTCTCTTTAAGCCTGAGTTCACATGGGCAGGAACCTTTGGAAGTACGAAGGATGGCCTTCCATTTATTGGACCCTACAAGAAACTTCCCAATAGTTATTTTGCCCTTGGTTTTGGTGGCAATGGGATCACGTTTAGTTTGATTGCCGCACAGATCATTACTGATCTAGTCCTTGGAAAGACCAACAGCGATGTTGAACTGTTTTCCTTCAATCGTTTGTAGAAACAAGCGAATCCGTTCAACTAATAATGACCCATCTAATTAGTTGCTTCATAACGAGGTTATCACAAATATTTATTATCCCTATACCAAGTTAAAACTCTACTTCTCCGGTATAGTATGATCCTGTAATTATCGTAAATCTTATAAAGGTTTTCTGAAATTTTGTAACGCACTAAGAATTTTTCACACAGAACTTTGAAATATCGGAAATGTGAAGCAGGGCGATCCTCTCAAAAAAAAGTTCTTTTCAAAAACAAAACCTCCTTCATAAATGTATATAGAAAAGAAGAACGGTAAACGAATCTTTAAATCCCATTTGCAGAACATTATCAAAACGTAAACCTATTGCTCACTTAAAATAAAAACTGTAAACATGGAAAACACACCTAACCCACCTAACCCACCTAACACACCTGATCAGAATCAACTAAATCAACGTTCAAATTCTGAAAG
>JAYUXX010000287.1:0-1529 GCA_043752765.1 Saprospiraceae bacterium
GCATCACTGGTCCGGATCGCTGACTTATTGAAATCATAATATATATTGTCAAGCACGATAATGGTTCCGGAAACGATTGGTGAAGGAGGAGAGGTGAGATCTTTACTATTCTTCAGGTAAATGGTCCAATGTTCGTCTTCTTCAGAAGGCGAAAATGTAAAGCTATGCGGAGCATATCCCACACGAGTGATTTCAGCTTTCACCGAGCATCCTGCAGGTAAACAAGTGGCTGCATTGCCTTCCTCATTCGATAATATCTGGACTCCCTTTTTAAGACACTGGCTTGTCATACTAATTTTCGATCCTGACAAACGCTCGTTACCTTCTGCATTATATATCGTGAATAATGTATTAAAACAATTGGTAGGAATTTCAGGCGCCTTTAATAATCGGATGTAGGTTGGAATATTCTTTCCGGGTATTATGCTTACATACGGCATGTAATCATCATGCTGAACTACAACCGCATAGTTTACCTCTTCATCAATTTTTACTTCAATGCGACCATCACTTCCCGAGACTGCATCTGCGGATTCGATAGACAATGTATCCGTTACACCCCAGCGCAGAAAGAATGAACCCGGATCATCTTCTTTAGGAACGAGTTCTGTATTGAATACTTCTCTATGCATGGAAGGACCTTCCTGCCCCATCGGAATCATCCAGATATATGCAGAAGGCACTACTTCCCCCATTTCATTACTAACTAATATTTCTTTCGTTACGAGAACCGGTTCCTCTGGTGCAGGATTGCAGAAGATGGATTCGGGTGATGACCATCGATAGAGATCATCTTTTCCTTTCGTAGGCTTTCTATCACTTGCGATATATCCTGATTTTCCATCAGCAGAAACAATAAATCCCAAATCATCTCTTCCACCGTTAAAAGGAAATAATAGATGCTGAATGCCCTTAAAAATATTTTGCTTTGTCCATGATGTCACATAGATATCTAATCCGCCATAACCACCTCGCCCATCCGAAGAAAAGAAAAGATATCCGCCTTCATGCCAGTACGGAAATACATCCTGTCCTTTCGAATTAATGTTTGATCCGAGATTTACAGGTATGCCCCATTGATTTCCATTTCTCTCTACAACATATAAATCCATTCCTCCGAATCCACCGGGCATATCCGAAGAGAATGCGAGCCATCGGCCATCAGCACTTAATGCAGGATGCGCAATTGAATATGCATTGCTTGAAAACGGAAGCTCCCGTATATTCTCCCAATCCTCTGCTCCCTTCACTCCGTGATAGATCTTGAGTTGAATCGGGGCTTTTGTTTTGCTATTCTTTTCCAATTCTGGTACGCTGGACCGGGTAAAGAATATTTCATCTTCTGCTGTGTTAAATGTGCTTGGTCCTTCGTGATATTGCGTACGGATATTCGGTGAAAAACTTACCGGTCGAGTCACAACTCCACCGGGGCCAACATCTGTATACATAAGATCGAAATACGCCTGACCTGTCTTCGGATCAAGTAAACTATTTCGTTCACGCGCCACCACAAACACTAAACCACCACC
>JAYUXX010000288.1:0-9632 GCA_043752765.1 Saprospiraceae bacterium
CGTCACATCCTGGGGCTGGAGAAGGTCCCAAGGGTTCGGCTGTTCGCCGATTAAAGTGGCACGTGAACTGGGTTCAGAACGTCGCAAGACAGTTCGGTCTCTATCTATTGCGGGCGCGGGAATATTGAAAAGATCTGACACTAGTACGAGAGGACCGTGTTGGACGTACCGCTAGTGTACCAGTTGTGGCGCCAGCTGCACCGCTGGGTAGCTATGTACGGAACGGATAAGCGCTGAAAGCATCTAAGCACGAAGCCGTCTTTAAGATGAGTATTCCATTCTCCCTTGCGGAGATGAAGGGTCGTAGAAGATGACTACGTTGATAGGCTATAGGTGGAAGTGCAGTGATGTATGTAGCCGAGTAGTACTAATCACCCGAAAGCTTCCTTTTTTTCTTTAAAGATATTTCACACGAGTAAAATCGTATGTCTCGTCGACATATGAAGTCAAATGAATCGACAATCCCCATCCTTTGTTTTTATACTAAGAAATTAGTGATTACCTCGTTATTGGTATCACCTACGATTAGTGTGGCTCGAGAGAACCGTCCGCCTTAGGCGTACAACTTGTAGAGCCGCACAAAGATCAAATGGTGGCTATAGCAAGGGGGATCCACCTCTTACCATTCCGAACAGAGAAGTTAAGCCCCTTCACGCCGATGGTACTGCCGCAAGGTGGGAGAGTAGGTAGCTGCCTATCTTTAAAATCAGGCCTGTAGATTTATCTGCAGGCCTTTTTTATTTACTAACCCTCCTTTCAAATTTCAACAAACACCTCATCATCTTGGAGAGAAATCATAAGGTCCATAGTTCTATCTCCAAACTTTGAAAGCATCCATCATTCGTTAACCATAGAATGAACTCATTTCATTTCCCTCGATAATTTCATCTCTCAGGATGGCCTAAGATTTATACGCTAATAATCTCCCACACTCGTATTCAAGATATCATCGGATGATAAATGGTAAAGAAACCAAACCATTAATCTTCATCACATAACCACCAGGCATTAAATGGGTAAGAGCAATATTCTGAATGTTCGTACAGCTAAAGGTTTTTCTACACACCATCCCTCCCATCCAATCAAAAACACTAATCTCCAGTAATTCACCAGTGGGATTGTCGAACTGCAGTATCATGTTTCCATCTCCGGGATTTGGATACAAAAGATAGGTCGATGCCGAGCCTGTAACTATTTCATCGACTTGACTCAACAATAGATTTCAAAACTGCATGAGTCTGCTACCCCGGATTGATCTGTTATAATGCATTTATAGTTTTCACTTTGTAAGTCTGAAACAGTGAAATTAATGCTGTCAGATTTACAAATAAACAGTATCTGTTCCCGCAATCAGCAACAATTCAAACGGACCAATTCCCCCCGCCCATTCTAGAGTTACAGTACCATAACTGGTATTAGTAAAGTGTTCGATAACATTGCAATCGAATAAAAATATTTCATCAACAAATTCAGCTCTTATGTAGTCTACATACATAATGCAAAACTCCTGTTCACCTGTGAATGAAGACTGATCGCTGCTAAGCAATCTTATCTCATTTACACTCTCTAGTGTTGTATTTACATTGCCCTGCCCGTTAAGAACAATCATATGGGTCGAATCAACTCTAAAATGGATAAGGTGCCATGGTGAGCCAGGCTCTACAATGACAGCATCTTTAGAACATATACTTCCCCCTCCTCCATTAAATGCAAGACTTAGATGTAAAGATTCCATTCCCGTGTTCTGCACATAGAATGATATCGTATTGACCATTAAATCGATACAGTGACCTAGCCATGCAGGATTGTTATTAAACATAACATTTCCCACCCGGCCCTGATTCTCCCGAACTGATATTCCTCAGAAAAGCATCATTAATACCCTCAGATCCGTCCATTATTACTATAAGAGGAGGATTGGGACTGGCTGCACCTTCGCGCCAATCTTGTAATGATCCATTCTGAAAATCATTTAGATGGCCCTGGGCAATTTGAGACTGAATTGTCTGTGGATGGAATACCACAAAAAATAGCATAGCATAAATAAATCGTTTCATATCCTGTTTGAAATGAGAACGCCGGCAACAATGCGCCGGCGTTCTACTAAGAATGTTTACCAAACACTATTTCTTAATCATTAATCTACTTAGACGTTTACTACCATATTCCACTACCAGCGCATAAACACCTGCACTCAAATCATTGACTTGAAAGTATAATGAATACTCACCGGGTAAGTGCCTTCCGGAATGTAGTTTCTTCACAACCTGTCCTGAGATGCTAGTCATAAAGATTTCTACAAGATTTTCCTAAGGCAATGAAATCTCCATATCGAATTCACCATTGAACGGATTCGGTTTTACAACAAAAACCTCATTGGCATCCGATACGTTTTCATCTTCCAATGCTGTGATAGCATCTACTTGGCCTTGGAGGAATAGAAGTTGTCCGCCCTCAACAAGTCCAGATTCCGAAATTAACCCATCCTTCAAGCGATGTGCCTGAACATCTATGACAAAAAGAGTCTGTGCACTGACAATCAACGATCCCCGTGGAATTGAAAGACCTGCAAATCGTATTCCGATCAATTGAGGATCAACGTTTCCGGGATCCGTACTGCCGAGTTCAAGATCAGAACTTCCGGCATCCATGGTGCCAAGTGGTTTAGTTTGCTGGGCAGCTGCAATATATTCTTCAAGGTCATCCTCTGGAGCACTTACCTGAATAGAAATAGTCCGTTGGGCTATACATAAGGTTGAAAATGCAAGAAAGGGAAGGAGGTATATTATTTTTCTCATGGTCTTGGTTTAATTGGTGAAGGAATACAAACTATATTGCTGCGGGTAAGGATTGGGATAAAGAATTGTAAAATTATACAGGGGGCATTTTTCGCTTTAAGCACACAATTTTTACGCACCCTTAATATTATATATGCTGATTATTTCTGATCCGCACTTGAAATAATGTGAGTTGGAAATGAATTTGTCAAACCGCAGGACATACGCATATAAAATTTATAAACGATGAAGAAACTGACAGGTGTAAAAATTAAAGTTGAAGTAATGTGGTGGCTCTTCACAGCAGTGCTCGCGTTTGTGGTATTAGTTCCTGTGTGGCGCAATGCACCTTCGTTTCCTTTTTTTGCAGAGAATATATTTTTCATCGCTGTATTTGTAACCTTTACACGCTACATCTTTTTATTGCGTACTACATTGATTGCCCGCCAAAAATGGATTAAACTATTTATCATAGCCTTAGCCGCTATATTGTTTTTTGTCATGTCCACGGCCTTAATTGATTTCCATAATTTTATGGATGAAGAGGGCATACAAACTCTTGTGACGCATTTGCACGTCACTAAACAATCACGGATAATTAGCTACATTCAAAGTGAGATGATCTTCTTTGGTGTGGGCGCGATTATTTCCGGTATTGTATTGCCCTTACGCATGATCATTTCATTATGGAGAATGCGTAATAGAGGAACTGTCTAAGCCAAATGTTTAGGAATATTCTTTCTTTAACAACGTCCGCAAAAAATGGACCTCGCTACGAAGTTCATCTACAAGTTGTTCATAGACTTCCTTTGTGTCCGTACTAAGAGCTCCCGATATTTGATTGGCTGAATACGAAAATGTCTCTGGTGGAGTGGATGCTTGCAGGCTACGTTTGATAACTTCATGAATATCCAATCCCAAAATGGTAGTTATAAATATCAATCGATCAATGGTAAGTGTGGTCTTACCTGATTCAATGTTGGCATATGCAGACTGTACGATATTCAGCATGTCAGCCATATATTCCTGGGAATAGCCACGGGATTCACGGCATGAACGAATGATCCATGCGATCTTTTGAGCAGTAGGCATTACATTATTGTTTTAACTGATGAATTATCTTGTTTTCAGATAGGGAATTTAGTATTTCTCCTGCAAATTTGTTTAAGAAATTTTATTTATCTGCGCACATTTCTGATCACCAGTCAGTTGATGCGCATAGCGGACTTTAACCAGTTAAAAATGAAAACAATAGCGCTGAGCCTTTGCTTTGTCGTGTGCTTTTGCAATGCAAAAGGACAATCCAAAAAACCTGTGGACCAGATTATTGAAGGGGGCAAAGTGGTTGTAGAACTAATTAAAGCAATCCGTGGAAAAAAGGATCTTGAGAAGGGTTTGGATTGTCAATGTAAATGTTCAGATTTTTGCATTACAAATGAAGGCCCATTTTCAATATCTGCCTCATTACAACATCGCAGCACAAAAGAGAAACGTGAATTAGTGATTTTGCCACACATGCGTGAGTGTTGTCTGCAGGTGGAAGTTGGGGTATGGACATACGATCTTCAAATGACAGGTAGTTCTCAGTCAATTCGAAAAGGGGATATTCTCATTGAAGGGTGTCAAAATCTTCATATGACAATTACGTATTAGATGATTTTATTAATGGTAGCACAATTGAGACGTCTTTTGTTCTGCTCAATTTATAGTGAAGCGGGCAACCGAAAACCGCTTGAACAAGAAGTAGGAAAATAATCATCAAGCCAGTTGAATCATGAAAACATTACTTGTAACTTTTATTATTGGAATATTGGGCATTAGTTCCATGTTTGCAAATGTTCGCATACCGCCTACGGATGTGCTTAAAATATTTTTTATTTTCGAAATTGGAAAAAAACCTTCCTGTATCGAATGGAGCATTTGTGATGTGGGTGTTTTTTTTAGTTCATGGGGTGCGCTTGGAGGAGGCCTGATGGGAGGACTACTCGTTGACAAGAACAAAGGATTTTTTGAGTTGGATTTTTCAAGGGATGATTTAATTAAGTATCAACCTGAAAAGCTTGCGTTGATCGATGGCAGAACAAGTATAACGTTTGATGAGCCCTATGTCTTTCCTAAGGAAATTCAAAAAGCCCTCGGAGCTGAAAAGGATCTCCTGATACCAAAAGGTGATTACCCCGTGGTTATTCGAGACAACATTTACACAATCAAGTTTCCATACTAAACGAATTCAAAGGGGACATCTTGGTGTCCCCTTTATTTACTCGTTTCGCTAAATTTAATTCATGAAGAAGAAATGGTTATTGATTACAGGCGTGTTCCTAATTGGAATGTTTGTTCTGGTACTAATAAATCCAGGTCAATTCTTTACGCTAGGTCTGCTCCGAGTTTTAGGACATTATCAAACTCCAGAGATTGAATCATCTTCGAGTTTAAAGGTGTATGCAAAAGAAAATCAACTATACTACGATAAGCTTTTAGGTGTATCAAGTATGAACGCTTTAATGGAGCTTTCAAAGGTGGGAGTTTCCAGCGTACCTACGGTTCAGATATTTGATCGTGACAAAAAGCTCCTAAAAATGGCAGAGCAAAGTGATTGTGCCTGGGCACTTTCAAATTTTTTCAAAGAAGGACATAAAGACGAGTTGATACCCATTGATAGTACAGTTTTTCCATTCATTATGGGATTGTTGAGCCCAATTGATTTTCGTACGCAACAGGATACTTTTGACTATTACCTGGTAAGTTATTGGGCTAAATACCTGCCATTGTTATCACATCAATTGTTTGAGCAAACGAATAGCATGAAGGATAGCATGTCTGAAAAGATCTGTTTTATATCTGTATCGCTGGATAAGCAGGAAGGTTGGGAAGATGTAGAGGAGTAAATTCAACATTTCAGGTAGATTTGTCTGAATTCGAACTCTTCATTAAGCTTATTTACCTAATCATTGTATTATGTCTACTCTAATTGAATTTAACGATTATCGTCAACGAATGAATGATGTGATTCTTTCGCAGGATAATAAGGTGATAAAGAGGTTTTTCAGTTTGGATAATCAAACCTATGAAGATGGAGCTTTATCCGAGGTCACAAAAGAATTATTAGGACTTGTCGCGTCGATGGTCCTGCGTTGTGATGACTGTATTAAATATCATCTGGGACGCTGCTTCGAACTAGGTGTAACAAAAGCCCAGATTTATGAGGCTAGTTCGGTTGCTTTGATTGTGGGTGGATCCATTTTTATACCGCACATGAGGAGGGCTGCAGAGTATTGGGAGCAACTTGCCTCCGCTGAGGAATAGGAAATATTGCGCAGCAAATGTCTACCAAAATGCAAATGCTTTTTTGACACTGACACCTCGGTGCACTTTATCATCCAGAATACATCATCTCAGAAACGTGATTGAGTTACTTCATTAATTGGATGTCAGCATTGGAAATAAATTTGTTGACCAATATTTCCCTCTCCGTTTCAAAATCTGTATCAGGCATATGGGTTTTGGCCCGCCGATACCAATATTCAGCGTTTGATAGATCACCTTCTTTTCTATGTAGATAAGCATGAATTAAAGCCGCATCTTTCGACTCTAATTCAGCGATAATCTCATGACTTTTTTTCCAGTTCCCTTTCGCATCAAACCAAAGTGAAGCCAAAACAGGTGATAATTCGAGTGGAGGTTGCTCCCTTGAAAGTGAATCATGGAATTCTTCGATAGACATACTTGCCAAATGCTTTTGTAAATCGTGAATACAAAACTATGATCTCAACCAGATCTTTAGAAAATTCCTGGCCTCCTGGAAAAGAATCTTCCTATTCATTCTAGAAAATGTAATTCCCGGCCTCAATGCAATTGGGTGGCCTACAATTGTGACTTCCTTTTTGCTCGATAGCTGATAGATAAATTCAAGATCAAAAAGATACCGGTTGATTGTCGTAGCTAAAAAAAAGTCTTTCATACTTTTTCTAAATCCTTTAAGTCCTGCCTGTGTATCGTTCACTTTCAATCTCAAAATCTTAGCATTGATATTTTTAAGAAGTATTGATATACGCTTTCTGGCTAAGGGAAGATTCTGATAATAATTTTCATCCCGAATACCAATCACTGCGTCTGCATTATGCATCAATTCCCGAATCAGGCCTACCATACTTTCTTCTGTATAGGGCCAATCGATATCCGTATAAATAATGTAATCGGAAGTTGATGCATTCACACCCTTTCTTAGTGCATATCCTTTACCTTTGTTCGGCGAATAACTGATCCATTGAAAACGGGGAATTTCATTTTTCAATTTGTCTACTGAAGCCGATTCATTGATTTTCGAAGAACCATCATTGACGATGATCAATTGGAGTTGGAGGTCAGGCAATTGATTTCCAAGGGATAAGAAACGATTTATCACCACATCTTCCCAATACGGCAATGGATTATAAGCAGGAAGAATGATGTCCAGGTTGATCATACGTCCGCCAAAATACATAATTCCAATACTGCCGCTTTTACTAACCTTACGCATACACTTAACCTTTATTTTTGCACCATAGCTATGAGTTACCTCCAATCCCTGAACGAAATTCAACGAAAAGCAGTCACTCATACAAATGGGCCTGTTATGGTGATTGCGGGACCGGGTTCAGGTAAGACCAGGGTGCTAACGTTCAGGATTGCCTATCTCATTGAGCATGGCGTCATTCCACATCACATTCTTGCCTTGACTTTTACGAATAAAGCTGCCCGCGAGATGAAGGAACGGATTGCTTCCGTGATCGGACCTAAAGGTGACAGAGTATGGGCAGGAACCTTCCACTCTATTTTTGCCAAAATACTCAGGATGGAAGCTTCCAAGATTGGATATCCTCCTGCATTTACCATTTATGATCGCGATGATTCGAAAAATCTCGTAGGAGATATCATCAAGGAAATGAGGCTGGATCCTAAG
Source organism: Saprospiraceae bacterium (assembly GCA_043752765.1). Classification (GTDB taxonomy): domain Bacteria; phylum Bacteroidota; class Bacteroidia; order Chitinophagales; family Saprospiraceae; genus Opimibacter. Next base: position 7,720 of record JAYUXX010000288.1, read on the forward strand.
CAGTACAATGCAAGCGGTGTCCTGGCAAGGATTTCTTCAGCTAAATCGAATCTAATCACACCTGAAATGTATGCAAAGGATGATGATTTAGTGCTTTACGACCGTATGAATAAGCGGCCGCAGATTTATGATATCTATGATCGGTATTATAAACGATGCCTACAGGCAGGAGCAATGGATTTTGACGATCTCTTGTTGCAAATGTTTCGGTTGTTGTATGAGAATACAGATAACGTAAGAGAAAAATACCAACGGATATTTCAATATCTCCTGGTAGATGAATTTCAGGATACGAACTATCTGCAGTATTCCATCATAAAACTATTATCACTTTACCCGGGCAGTGCTCACAATATTTGTATCGTTGGAGATGATGCACAAAGTATCTATTCGTTCAGAGGAGCAACAATCGAAAATATTCTTCAATTTGAAAATGATTTCCCTAATGTAGTTACTTATAAGCTCGAACAAAATTATAGATCGACCGAGCATATAGTGCAGGCCGCCAATAAAGTAATTCAACACAATAACAAACAGATCCCAAAAGAAATCTGGACTCAGTTAGGCGTGGGCCAACGAATAAAATTAGTAAAAGCAGTAAGCGATGTCGAAGAGGGAAGGCTTGTTGCCAGCACAATCATTGAATTTAAAAATAGATTTCACCTTGAGCATAAGGATATCGCCATTCTGTATCGCACAAATGCACAATCCAGGGTCATCGAGGAACATTTACGCCGTCAGAACCTGCCTTACAAAATATTCGGCGGGTTAAGCTTTTACCAGCGTAAAGAGGTGAAAGACATCATGGGCTACTTACGTCTTGCGGTGAATGAACGTGATGATGAGGCTCTGAAGCGAATTATCAATTATCCTAAAAGAGGTATAGGTAAAGCAACACTTGATCAGGTTGCAGCTACTGCTGTGGCTCAGAATGTAAGCATGTGGGCTGTTCTCACTTCTGGCGCACATGGAGGAAAAGGGAAATTATATGCCTTCATTCAGATGATTGAAAAGTTTAGAAAAAAAGCCCTGGAAGCAAATGCGTATGATGTCGCGTTACTTGTGGCCAGAGAAAGCGGGATTTATGAAGAATTGCGGCAGGACAATTCTATTGAAGGCATCAGCAGACTTGAAAATGCAAATGCATTACTGGATGGCATAAAAGAATTTGTAGAAAATGATCTTGTTGATTATATCACCTTTGATACAGAGATGGGAGAGGATGGGGAAGATCTTGCAGGAGTTTCGCTCGACAGAAGTCTTGCCGCCTATCTTTCGAATATTGCGTTATTGACGGACCAAGATGAAAAAGATAAAGAAGTTCCGGACTACATAAGCCTGATGACTACACATACCGCCAAAGGATTGGAATGGAAAGCAGTGTTTGTCGTCGGGCTTGAAGAGAATTTATTTCCGTCTTACCTTTCCATGGGCTCGCCGGATCAGTTAGATGAGGAGAGAAGATTATTTTATGTCTCCATTACGCGGGCGAAACTTTTTCTAACGCTTTCATATGCAACAAGCCGTTATCAGTTCGGTCAATTTAGATATAATGACCCAAGCCGTTTTCTCGAGGAGATCGATGAAATGCATTTCGAATCGGCTGTAGATCGAAGAGTGAAGCCTATTTTACCAGAACCTAAACTTTTAGCGGACAGGCCTACGCGCCGAAGAGATTTTGAACCCCGAGTAAGCCCAGCAGATTTTAAAGCCAGCCCTACGGAAGAAATCGAAGAAGGGATGGATGTTTTACATATTCAATTTGGAAAAGGCCGCGTAGTAAGCATCGATGGGGCCAGAGAAAACCGCGTAGCAACAATTCATTTTGAAGAAGGTGATGACAGTGAAAGAAGAATCATGTTGCGATTTGCAAAGTTACAAATCGTCGTGTAGTTTAGAAAAGCAATATCAAG
>JAYUXX010000289.1:0-1527 GCA_043752765.1 Saprospiraceae bacterium
TATTGGGGGATATCTTTTCATTTTGGCTATTTTGAGAACATAATCACTTGATTGTGAGGGATAGAATATTAGGTTGTCAAATGTTTTGGACAGCTGTGAGTTCAAGTCTTTCCTGAAATACCTCTCTTGTCAACAAGATTTTTTCTATTCTCATTTTGCTGACAAGTATATCTAACTTAGGCTTTGTTTTAGCCAGGAATCCAATTAGGGCATCTATTCCATTGATTTGATCCAATTCCAGAAAATAATAATTATCTCCCTTTTGTGACATCAGCCCATAATCATTGCTAATGACATCCCGGGCTTGCTCATACAGTTTAATCACCTCGGGTTCTTTTTCCATTTTGTAGCCATTCTCTACTGTGCATGAAATCCCATTGCTATTATTTTTGAGTAGTAATCGAAGTGCCGGGCTATGATTCATATTATGGCTCCTTTTTATCCATGAAACCCAGACATAATTCTCTCCACCTAAAAACCACAACCCGGCATCCAGCTTATCTTTGTTTTTATCAGTTCTGGTTATATAAATAAAGTCAGTATGATGTTTTCGAAATTCTTCTAAAGCTTGAAATATTTTCTCGTGTAGTTCATTGATCATTTTCAGAAATATTATAATTTTTTAAAACATACTACTTGTCCTGATAGGCAATCTATTGTGAGTTAGCAGGTTGAATTATACCAAGTCGTTCTCACCTCATACAATCATTCCTGTCCCCATATTCTCTCAAATCCCGGACTGGGTGTTTTGTTCCTATTTCAATTATTGATGAGGTTGATGATTAGCTTTATCATTGGCTCCTTATCTGCAGGATCACTTTGAGCAACCAGCAGTGCCAATGCCACAAGGCCATTGTCATTTATTTTAGCCTCTCCATTATCTTTAAATCTGTGCTTGTTTTTTTCCAGAAACCACATAAATAAGAATGCGGCAATACGTTTGTTGCCATCACTAAAAGAATGGTTTTTGATAATAAAGTATAATAAGTGTGCCGCTTGTTCCTCAATGCTCGGATACAGATATTGACCATCAAAGGTTTGCACAACACTTTGAAGGGAGCTTCTGAATCCTTTGTCTTTTTCATTTCCAAATATTGCAGTCGCTTCCTTTTTAGTGATCAATTGATTTTTCAAAGCATCTATCGCTGCTCTTGCTTCATCATATTCTATTTCATAGGTGACATTCTCATCGAGCTTTTCTGTTTTTAGTTCATTGCTGTCATATTGCTGTAGTAGTGCAAAGCTTCTTGTGTAATGCCCAAGGATATCAAGCAACCCTTTGGCTTCGGGCAATTGAAGATTATCAGCCTGACCTGACTTTTCGATTACCTCGACTACTTTTTGAAGTTGTTTGAGGCGATTCTGATTGATCGTATAACCACGTACCAAATGATCTTTAAGTCGCTGCGTTGCCCATTGGCGGAATTGCGTACCGTGTTTAGAATTTATACGGTATCCAACTGAAATGATCATATCCAGATTATAGTGTTTTGTACGGTAGTTTTTCCCATCAGCAGCAGTTATTAA
>JAYUXX010000290.1:0-4005 GCA_043752765.1 Saprospiraceae bacterium
TCATGGGGACTTAAACAATTGTTATCCAGCTATGCAAGAGGGATTAACGCCAGATTTGGTAAAACAGGATCCTTATTCCAACAAAATACCCGATCTAAAAAAACTTCCAGCAAACTGTTTACTGAAGATTATTCTCTTTGGTGCTTTATCTATATACATAACAACCCTACCAGATCGGGCTTGGTTACTTCTCCTGAAGAATATAAGTTTACTTCCTACAAAGATTATCTAGAGAACAGAGCAGATTCGATTTGTAATATCGAATTAGGAAAGAAACTTTTATCACTGGATAAAAACGAATTGTTTCACTTGAAATCAATTGAAATTCCACCAGAGGTGATGAAAAAAATTTTCAAATAAAGCATCCCCTATTAACAAGACAATTTAGATATCTCCAATTTTCATTCGCTTAATGCGCACGAGGTTGCCTGCTCCTAACATCCAAAGTATTAAATTTCAAATGTTAAAACACCTCCGGGGAGGTTGATTGTCAGTTCGTTAGGACCTCGTGGCACCATTAATTGTGGCATCACTAATTGTGGCACCACTAGTCGTGCCACCATGCGTCGGTCACTCGTTATGGCCACCCACAAACGATTCCATCTCTTTTCACGTTATTACATCCAAACCGGAATAATTTCCTGCCTTTGAAATCCCTATTCATATTCCCTCTCTTCTTCATCTTCATCTCGTTAGTTTCGGCACAACCCCAACTGACGTCATACGATGACGGCGTTTTTCGGGAAGAGATTCGATCTGTTAGGCTCCACCTGAACGGCCTCTTTTTATCAATGCCCGTAGCCAGACTCGGAGAAGAAAATGTTCTTTTCCTCTCCTTCGACGAATTGGATGGAAACGGAACTCGTTATTATTATACCGTCATCCATTGCGACCGCTATTGGAAACCTACACAGGAACTTTCGCAATTTGATTATCTGGACGGGTATAACGAAGGCGAAATAAGGGACTATGAATTTTCTTCAGGCACCTATCAGGATTATCTCCATTACAAAGTGACACTCCCCAATGAAGATGTAAAATGGAATATATCAGGAAACTATTTACTGGTCGTCTACGAAGCAGGAAATGAGAACGATCCTATTCTTACACGTCGGTTTCTGGTGACCGAAGAAAAGGTTACCTACAAGACACTTGTTGACAGGCCTGCTCTTGTATCCAAACAAAATACACACCAGGAGATCGACTTCGGCATGGAAACTGAAGGAATACGTACTTCAAATCCCAGAGTGGATTTAAGTTGTACTCTCCTGCAAAACGGACGATGGGACAATCGTATAGAAGACATTGAGCCCAGAACTATCACGGGCACATATTTAGCTTATGACTTTCAGGATAAACTTGTCTTTGAAGCAGGAAAAGAATTTAGGAATATGGATATCAGCAGCATGAAATTTCGTTCAGAAAATGTGCTGGGGATAAAAGAATATAATCATGGGTACAGCACAATCCTGTTTGAAGATGAACCCCGAGTGTTTAAAAATTATCATTGGATAAGAGATCTTAACGGACAATATGTTCCTTTCAATCGCGACTATGATCGCAGACAAATTCCGTTAGATTCACTTGCATCTACCGTTAACCTGGTCACGCGATTTAACTATCGCGAACAACACCTAAGCACAGAGTATTCAGAAGTATTGGTGACATTAAATATGCCGGATGACATCAAAAAGGATGTGTATATGGTAGGTGCGATGACCGATTGGAAAATGTTGCCGGAATACAGGCTGACATTTGATGAAAGAATTGCAGCTTATACAGCAAGGCTTTATTTAAAACAGGGATATTATAATTATGCATATGCTGTTCCCGATGAAAAAGGAAATCCCGATTTTGCTATTCTTGAGGGGAGTTGGTATGCTACCGAAAATCAATATACTTTGCTGACATATTTCAGACCACGGGGTGGTCAATATGATCAGTTGGTGGGTGTGTTTTCATTTAATTCTAATTATTAGTCCTTGCGTTTACAGACTAAAATTCCTTAGAGGTTGCTTAATTTTGCATCGTCCTACCTCACTGCAGGGTATTGATCTGTTATTTAACCTTCTTTGCAGAAAAAACCACCTTGATTAGTCAAGCTTAGAGTAATATAGCCCAACAAAAGCACAGAGGAGATGAATAAATTTTACCTGCCCATTCTATGCCTGTTCCTGTTTTGCCAGTTAGCAGATGCACAGGAAAAATGGAGCCTTGAACGTTGCGTTCGTGAATCCCTCGCAAAAAGTCTGCTTGTTCAACAAGTGAAGCTATCCAAACAAGGATATGATATCGAAGGTAAAAGACTTCGTATGGAGCGACTTCCAAGTTTAAATGCAAGTACGGATGTGGGTATGAGTTTCGGTCGCGTAGTCAATCCTGTGACAAATGATTTTGAAACAGAAAACTCCCTCTACCAAAGTCTTGGGCTCAATGCAGGAGTAAATCTTTTTAATGGTTTCAGACTTAAGAACACAATACGGCAAAATAATTTTCTCATTTCAGCAGCCGGTGAAGATATACGCCAGGCCGAAAATGATCTTGCTCTCGATGTTGCCCTTGCCTATCTGAATGTTTTATTTGCATATGAAAATTTGGAAATCGCCAATGCGCGCGTTGAATTATCCGAACGCCAACTTGATCATCTCGATAAACAAATTCAGGCAGGAAGTAAACCGGAAAATGATCGTTTTGATATCTTTTCCCAAATTGCAATTGATGAACAGGCTATAGTGACGGCTCAAAACAATATTGAGATCAATATGCTTTCACTGAAACAAAAAATGTTGATGGAGGCTGATTATCCATTGGAGATTGAAAGACCTGTCATTGATCTGAGCACTGTTGAAGCCCTCGAGAATCAATCTTTCGAATCAGTGTATAGTGCAGCGCTTCTAAGCCAACCACAAATTGCTGCATCCGAATTGCGCCAACAAGCTGAAGAACTAAATGTGGATATCTCACGAAGTTCAATGTTACCTGCATTAACCCTTGGGGGAAACCTTGGCACGAATTGGTCGGATTTGGGCAGATTGCCTTCAGGATTTATCATTACACGCCTTCCTCAAACCGGTGTTTTTATTAATGGCGAGTCTGCAGTGTTTGAAGTTGAAAGTGAAATTCCTACTAATTTTACCTCAATCCCATATGCTCAGCAATTGGATAATAATATAGGTTATGGCGTGGGAGCTTCTTTATCTATTCCAATTTTTAATAATTATAGTGGAAGGTCATCGGTCGAAAGGGCTAAAATTGGTGTACTCAATTCACAAATCCAAACGGACCTCATAAAGCAGTCTCTGAAAACTGATATTCAAAATGCAATTGCATCTGCACGAGCTTCCCGCAAATCCTTAGAGGCTGCCGAGGCTTCAGCGGCTGCTTCGCGTATAGCTCTTCGAAACGCAGACAAACTTTCAGAACTCGGATCTATTAATAATTTTGAATATCTCAGCGCCCGCAACCGGACCGACTCCTCCGAACTGAATCTACTTATAGCCAGGTACGATTATATTTTCAAAGTAAAAGTAATCGAGTATTATATGGGTCGCGGCATACGATTCAATTAAATTATACAAACAGAACCTTCAAATCAAACGATCTCCCCTACTATGACAAAACCAAAAAAAAAATCCAGCAAATGGATCATCTGGAGTTTAGCTATATTTCTAGTCCTTTTAATGGTCTTTGCAACTATCAAAGCACGCAAGAAACCAAAGGGTGAACCTGTTGAAACAGAAAAGGTATCGCTAAGAGATATTCGTGAAATCGTATCTGCTTCCGGGAAAATTTTCCCGGAGAGAGAGGTCAAAATCAGCTCAGATGTATCTGGTGAAATTGTGGAGTTATACGTCAAAGAGGGCGATTCTGTAAAAGCTGGCCAACTGCTGGCCAGGATCAATCCTGAGGCCTATGCAAGTGCAGTAGAAAGTGCTTCCGCTGGAGTTAGTGTATCCCGATCAGAACTGGCAAGATCAAGATCAGGTATTGAAAATGCACAGGCTC
>JAYUXX010000291.1:0-1524 GCA_043752765.1 Saprospiraceae bacterium
GGTGATGCATGGTACATTCAGGATGGATGTTTCTTCAGTGATGCCTCCGGAATCAGTAATCACACCGACGGCATGTTGGATGGTATATATAAATTCCAAATATCCCATTGGCTCCACTATTTCGATCTTATCGAATTTCTCTTCCAACGTATTAAATATTTTGCGTGTTCTTGGATGAATTGGAAATACTACGATATGTCCTGCAATGGATGAATTGATAATGCGTAACAAAGTAGCAAGTTGCACTGCGTTATCCACGTTTGACGGACGGTGGAGCGTAAGAACAATATACTTTTGATTTCCCGGCACACGATCAAAAAAATCAGGCTTTTTTAAGTCATTCATATGTGCCAGAAGAGAATCAATCATTGTGTTTCCCACTAAAAAGATATTCTCCTTTTTACAACCCGTATTCAATAAATGTTGATTAGCTAATTCCGAGGTCGTAAAAAAGTAATCAGTAAGACTATCAGTAACAATGCGATTGATTTCTTCAGGCATAGACCAATCACCGGACCTAATACCCGCTTCTACATGGGCCACTTTAACACCCGCTTTTTTTGCTACTATTGAACAGGCCATAGTAGAATTCACATCGCCGACCACCATACAGATATCGGGTTTCCATTGATCAAGAGCCGTTTCGTATCCAATCATTATCTGAGCTGTTTGAGAGGCCTGCGTTCCTGAGCCGGCTCCCAAATTGATGTCTGGCATAGGAATATCGAGCTGTTCAAAAAAACTGCCGCTCATGTTCTGATCATAGTGCTGTCCTGTATGAATCAACCTGTATTCAAAGTGTGTTGAACCATGATCCGCATTATACATTTTTAACCGCTTTATAATCGGAGCGATCTTCATAAAATTGGGGCGGGCACCTGCAATGATGTCAATCTTCATTTATGTAAAAACTATGTCAGTCAATTTTTTCATATTCATTTCAGCCTCAAACTCTTTTTCATATAGCGTATTCGCTCTTTCGGTAATCCGAAGCTTTTCATCAGGGGTTAATGATATAAAATATTCAAACCCCTTAGTTATTTCATTTCGATTCTCAGGGTCTGATATATAGCCCAATGAAAATTCAACAATATAATCCTTCACTGCACCTGCAATAACTCCAAAGATGGGTTTGCCGGCAATAAGGTAAGTTGAAAACTTAGCAGGCACATATTTTTCCATGACCTCATCCTTTCGAAGAGAGATGATCAATACATCACTTTCCTGATAGATAGCAGGAATACTTGTCACCGGGACTCGGCCTTTGAGATAAACCTGCCTGATGCCTTCTCTCGTAATGATAGATTGCAAATGCTTCCAGGCGGATCCATCCCCATAAATATTCAATTCTACATCTTCAGGCTTTTCAGACCATTGGTGAAAGGCCATGATAATATTATCAAGGTTTTGGGGTTCACCAATATTACCGGCAAATGTGAAAGAAAATTTACGACGATCCGAAGACGTAGTTTTAACAGCACCATTCCAGAATACATTCATGGGCCAGTTAGGTATAAACTCAAT
>JAYUXX010000292.1:0-3992 GCA_043752765.1 Saprospiraceae bacterium
AATTTTGGATTTACGTGGTCCAACGCGGATAAATCGAATGTTTACGGAATTGAAGTAGAAGGAAAGCTAAAATTAAATGCACATTTTGAATTTAGATCCAATATTTCCGTAGTTAAATCATTTACGCGCGTAGAAGACAGAAGATTGAGTATAGAGGATGGAATTAAGACCTGGATTGTTGTCGGTATTCTGGAGCGAACTATGTTCGGGCAGGCGCCATACGTGGTGAATGGTATTTTGAATTACACAGGAAACAAAGGACTTTCAGCCTCATTAAGTTATAACGTTCAGGGAGCAAAACTTGTGCTGACCTCAATCGATGCATCTCCTAATATTTATGAATTGCCCCGACATTTACTAAATTTCAAAATTGCTCAAACCCTTGGTAAACATTTCAATGTAAGTTTTACCATAAAAGACATATTGAATGATCCGGTAAGAAGATCATACAAATTTGCACAGGGCTTTTTATTGGATTTCGATCACTATCGATATGGAAGTGATTATTCGATCGGAATATCGTATAACTTATAAATGAAAATCCGAAGATGAGCTTAAGAATATTCCACTTGATATTGTTGTTGAATTTGTGCTGTCTGACTGCTTTTTCACAGATCGAAAGTGTGATCGTAGAAACCTATTATATTTCGAATGCTGACGATGCCACGGATACCTTAGGTGGTGATTTTGAAGAAGGTTATACCACTTACAGAATATTTATTGATTTACTTCCAGAAACTAAGATTGTTTCTATTTATGGAAATGAGCGCCATCCATTAGTTTTTTCAAGTACAGAACCTTTTTTTAATCATCAGGAAGAAGGTATCACATTTGGAAAAGATTTAAGTCGAAACCGGTATGAAATTGGAACAGTTCCATTGGATACTTACATTACCCTGGGACAATGTAGCAAGTCCTTTTCCCAAGGAGCATATTTTGGAATTCCCAAACATGACGATCAGGATGGTTCCATTGTAGGTGGTGAAAACAATGATGGCGGATCTCAGGAAATCCCTTCAGGATTACTAAATAACACTAATAGTCAAGTCGGTATCCCACTGACGACAGCAGATGGATTAACCCTCAGTCAAACGCTGCCGGATTCGTGGATTGAAGTGGGCTTTAAGGATTTAGTCATGAATACTGATACTACAATTTTTGGATCAAATGGCTTAAAAGAAACCTTTACCAGTATCAATGCGCTATTAAAAAATTCAGGAGTGATAGGAATTGATCCGGTACAAAATGAAATCCTTGTAGCGCAGCTTACGACATTAGGTGATATTTCTTTTGAGATTAATCTTGAGCTTGAGATTCTGGTAGAAGGCGTACCTCAACTTGTTAAATATGTTGCCCGTAACGAAGCGCTTGCTGAACATGAAGTATTTCAGCCCCTTCTTAGTTATCCTTACGAATGTGGATGTACAGATCCTGACTATTTGGAAGCAAGTACACTATTTGCCTGTACAGATAACAGTAAATGTTTAACCCAAATTGTCATCGGGTGTATGGATTCGCTTGCATGTAATTACAATCGTGAAGCTAATTTTAATTTGCCCGAACTTTGTTGTTACGTGGGCTTCTGCCATGATCTTGATATCAGTGTAGTATGTCCCGATCTGCAACCAAGAGAAGGAATTGACAGGAATCAAATAAAGTTATACCCAAATCCTGTTAATTCCGAGTTAATCATCGCACTGGAATTCGTCCTTCATAATGATATTGCTTTCATTATCTATGATATGTTGGGTAGATCAGTTCACCAGGGTGTCATGCAGGGGCAGACAAAACACATTGAAGTCTCACATTTGGTTCAGGGATATTTCACATTGCAAATGAATATAAACGGAGAATTATTTTCATTGCCATTTGTCAAAGAATAAGACGATTTCAAATAGACATACCCATTATGAAAATAGTTCGCAGTGATATCATGTTCATAGCTGCATCAACAGATTCTATGAAGTTGAGGTTTTTTAGTTTATTTCTTTTCATAAGCTTGTTTGTACTTAGTTGTGGAGATCCTTCCGTCACAATACCGTTGAAGGAGATGGGTACAGTGAGTGATATTGAAGGAAACACATATCAGACAGTGAAGATTGGGAATCAATGGTGGATGGCGGAAAACCTTAGAGTAACTTCATTTCAATCGGGTGAGCAAATTCAACTTGTGGAAAACAAAGAGGAATGGTTGAATTCAGTTCTGCCCGGGTACACAAGCTTTAATAATACATTCTCTGGGCCGGGTTTATTGTACAATCTTCATGTAATTACGAATGAAAAAGAAATTGCTCCTGACGGATGGCGTGTTCCAACAGATGAAGACTGGAAGATACTTGAAGAATTTATGGGGATGCCAGTTGCCGAATTGGACAAGACGAACTGGAGGGGATCTACTGAAGGAGATCAATTGAAAGAAGAATCAACGAACAATTCGGGATGGATTTTTTATGATGAAAGTGTGTGGGGAAAAAATACAACAGGGTTTTCTGCCACCGGTGGAAGTTGCCGTGTATTCAATGGGGAATGGGGAGTTCCGGTGCTCAGGCACAGCGGATTCTGGTGGACCTCATCGGTAAACAATGGATATGGCTGGTATCGTTACCTGGATTATAAAAAATCAGGAATTTTTAGATACTCAGCGCATCCCAACTATGGGTTTAGCATTCGTTGTATAAAAAATTGAATGAACCAAATTGCAAGTCATTGCACATACTGTGTACGGCTTCATTCATACAATGTTTTGGTTTCTTCTGTCGATAGACTCTTTTCTGAAATCTTTATATCACTATTCTACTAATATATTTTACACGGAAGTGTGATCTAAAATATATGGTATCAGGTTGAGAATGAAATACAAATGGGTACAACGTACTAAAGTGTTTCAATCGAATAGATAATTTATTCATGATTGAAATTAAGTGTGAAGAATTGGAATCAATTCAAGAATTACCACTACTACGGATTTGGATTTATATATGTTTTCGAACACACATTAATAGACTGTTTTGATAATTATTTTCCATCCGTTATAATGCGAACCGTATGCAAAACTTTACTTACATATACTTATCCTATCTACTTGACAACCCTTACGGTTATTGATGTTTACACTGCATATTGTAAAACTAATACGTCAAAAACAGTATAATCATTTTACTATAATATGACTCGAAATATTTAGTGAAACCAGATTGCCAAGGTAGATTTGCGGCATTACAAAACCAATTCCTTAACCTTAAAAAATTAAATTATGTTATTGAAACGTCTACGTTTCTCAGGGGCTTTATTGGCTGCTGGGTTAGCGATTTCTGCCAATGGGCAGAACACTTTAGGTGTTAGCTGCGGTTGCCCCTCAGTTAGCACAAGACCTACCCTCAATCTTTCTACAAAAGCTGATGGACTAGGTAACCTCACGGCAGCAAACACAGTTTTATCGTGTGATACTGTCTATGTAATCAACGATAAAATTTACGTCGGTGATGGAAAGTCAATTACTATCGCTCCAGGAACAGTACTGAAAAGTCCAGTAGGTCCTGTTGGTGATGCTCATGCACTTGTCGTATCCCGAGGTGGAAAAATCTTTGCTCCAGGTACAAGAGATTGCCCAATTGTTTTCACGTCTACATCTGATCTTATGGATGGAAATTATGGTGTCAACAACAGAGGAAAGTGGGGTGGTGTTGTACTTCTGGGTAGAGCTAGAAATAATCTATTTGCAGCAGGTGGTCCATTGTCTACTGGAGTTGAAGGTGTTGGATTTATCGAAGGATTTACTGCAGCAGAACCAAGAAATCTTTTTGGTATGCCTACAGGATCAGCAGATGATAATGATAATTCTGGTATCATGACTTTCGTGTCGATCAGACATGCAGGTGATGTCGTAGGACCTGCCAATGAATTGAATGGCTTAACTCTCGGATCAGTTGGCGCTGGAACTACACTGTCGCACATTGAAGTTGTTTCAAACGCAGATGACGGAATCGAATTTT
>JAYUXX010000293.1:0-1518 GCA_043752765.1 Saprospiraceae bacterium
ACATGAGCACCACAATGCCGGGCTCCACAAATTCCTCCTGCTATATCCATCCACCGCATAAGATTTCCACCCATTAGATTACCAAGAGGATTGGTATCATTAGGCATGATCAATTCGGTCATTGACGTGCGGCTATAGTTTACCGGACGGGCTTCATTCATATTCATATAAGTAGAAAAAAATTGCTAAAAAATCGATTACTCGACGAGGACAAGAGCGTCCATAACGGCCTCAGAAAAAAGTGATTTCATCAAATCCATCTCGTCTGTATTAATCTCTACGAGATACCAATCTTTGCCATCCTGTTGAATGGCCATCATGGCTTTGTGGGCAAGGATCGTATATCTTTTTGTATCCGCATCCCATTTCACATTGGATGTGCCGTATGTAGTTTCGAATTGCTGCATAATCGCTTGCGAAGCTTTTGGAGAATCATATAAACTACCCTTTGCCATATCAATGGCCATATCGGCAGAATATTGAATCCTTACAAAAGTTTCATTTCCCTCCGAAAAAGGAGATGAAAAAGAGGTAATCCGTCGGTTACTAACATTAACTGATAATCCATCATTATTCATAGACGTCATCAGATTCACTAACTCCTGCTTTGCAACACGGTTGAACATCTTGGGATACATGAGATCAAAAGCCTCATTGTATTTTTTCTGATTGGTAAGTTCGATAAATGAATCAAGCCTTTTTTGGATTTCAGGATTTCCCGTCAATTGAGCATTTGCAGTCAGCGTGATTACAAGTGTGGATAGCGTAAAAAGGAGTTTTAATGTATTCATCATTATGAATTTAGAAAGGATTCTTTAAAAACTTCTAAAGGAGAGGATTGGGCATTAAGTTCAAATACCAGGCCAAATTCGGTAGCTACCTGAGCCTTAATGGTCTGTAAATCTACATCTTTCCCAAGAAGTGAACTAAGCGAACAAACACTTTTATCAGGATCTGAAATGCCACATGGAATGATATGCTGGAAATAGGATAGATCCGTATTTACATTGAATGCAAAACCATGCATGGTCACCCATCGACTTAAATGAACACCAATGGCGCATACTTTTTTTGCTTCATTGATTACATCATATGAAGTCACCCAAACGCCTGTGTATCTCAGATTTCTGATCGTCGATATACCATATAATTGAAGCACTCTTATAATTACTTCCTCGAGACTTCGGACATACCTATGCACATCAGTAAATACCAGATCTAAGTCCATAATAGGATAACCTACCAATTGGCCAGGGCCATGAAAAGTGATATCTCCCCCACGGTTGGTCTTAAAGTATTCAATCTGGTGTTCTGTCCTGTCTTTGTCATTTATCATCAAATTAGCATCCGAACCGCTCTTACCTAACGTAATCACCGGAGGATGCTCGCAAAACAAAAGATAATGAGGAAGCAATCTGGGATAACCGGCTCGTTTGTTATCTATCAATTCTTGATGAAGTTGGGTTTGCAAGTCCCAGGCTTCCTTATATGGAATCAACCCCAGGTCCACAATCTGTA
>JAYUXX010000294.1:0-1518 GCA_043752765.1 Saprospiraceae bacterium
GTTTCTGTACAACCTGCTTCATTGGTAACCGTAACACTATAAGTAGTTGGATTCGTAGTAGGTGTTACCGTTGGATTTCTTACAGGTGGTATGATTTCCCCATTAGATGCTGTCCATGAATATCCATATCCTGAAGGTTGATTTACCATTAATTGAGTCGTCTGAGTTAATATAATAGAATCTGGATCTGCGGTAATCACTACTATAAGCGGGTCAAATAAATTGACTTCAACGGTAGTACTTAATTCTGTGGTACAGCCCAGATCATTGTTCGTCACGAGTACTGTATACGTAGTCGTTTCCATGGGCATGACAACCGCGGTGTCAGTGACCGCACCTGATTTGATAGATTCTATGGGAGTCCATAAGAAACTTAAGTCCTGATCGAGATTGTCAATAACAAATACTTCGACTGTCTCATCCAGGCATATACTCTGATCGCCTGAAATCGCCAGGTCAAAGAATGTCGGCGTCAGACAAACCTCATCATCATTTTGACAACCTAATAAATCTGTTCCAATCACCGTAAAGCAAGCAGGCCCTGAACCCGGGGTAACCTCTACTGAAGGACCTTCTCCTATTAATACGCCATCTTCATTGAACCATTGGAGTGTTACATCTGGAATTGTAAGGGCAGTTATCGTGATGCTTTGAATATTACAATATGATGTATCATTTGATGCCAGAACGAAAAAAGTAGGTTCAGGTCGATTCACAATTACCTGATCAGATTGCGTACAACCAAACGAATCAGTTGCTGTAACACAAAAAGTATCTGTTGTTGTAGGTGTTACTACTAAAGTCGATAGATTACCAAGGATATTTCCATTGCAGTCGTCCCAAACAAAATCTACATCTCCATTCGAGGTTGCAGTTAAGAGGACATCAGCTACTAAACAAGTTGTCACATCACCACCTGCATCTACTGTAAAGGCATCATTAACTATTATTGTTATACTATCTACAATTTCACAATCGGGCAGTCCCGGAGTAGTAATCGTTACGAAAAATTCTGTGTCATTCAATACTGTGACCGTTGGATTAGGACCGATCAATGAAGGATCAGACCAAACATACGTGTATAATGGATTGAAATCAGGATTGAGTTGGACACTTTCCTGGAAACAACTCAGAGTTTGATCTTCCAGAGTCTCAGTAATAGCATCTGCTGTGATTTGCTGCGTGACAGAAACATCGCATCCATCTCTGGAAGAAAGCGTGACGGTATAGATTCCAGGTGTGGGGTACGTAAATGAAATATCACCCATTGCGGCATTCACTAATAAAGTATCATTTGAGACATTGGGTACTCCAAAATCGTAATGAAAATTTACTCCATTCACCGAATTATTATCAAATTGGACAACCAGACTTTTACAATCAGTGCTGTAATCAAATGCAAGTGTTGGAAGCTGTTGGACATTTACAGGCGTACATCCAGTCACCTCACATAATCCATCCGTCACAGTGACACAGTACACCACAGATAATCCAGGCTGGGCTATCGGATCGTGTGGA
>JAYUXX010000295.1:0-3983 GCA_043752765.1 Saprospiraceae bacterium
TATCTATTATTAAGACGGATATTGGTACACGTTGGTTTTGAAAATTGTTAAAATTCTTTAACTTATTTCATCGTGTCTATCGCATTTTATATTTAAAGGTTTTTATTTAATAGAATTTCAATAATCGAAGGATATTAGAGGAGTTTGAGACGAGAAGATCGCTTTGCAGAGATTAGAAATGAAATGGTATCCAAGCTGCTTAAGCTACAAAAACACTTTTTTAGTTTGGTCAGATTACGAGATATGTGACCATGCATCAGGATGTAGATTGCTAGCATAGATTATGCACACCGGTTTCAACTGAATTTTGGTATCCTATTTAATAAAAAAAGGCAATAAAGAGGTTTCCTCCTTATTGCCTTGTATAACATCTGAATTTTTCTATTCTGACTTTACTACACGTAAAGTCTGTATGACTGTCCCATCAGCTGTAAGAACAACCGTATAAATCCCTGGCTCTGCATTATCTGCATCCCAATCAATTTCGTAGCGGCCTGCATCCTTGCGACTATTTTCAAGTGTGCGAACCAACTTGCCATTCATATCATAAACGGTCAGTTTAATCTCACTTTGACTAGCCACATGATATTGAATCGTGGTAGATGTAATGAATGGATTTGGAAAGCCATTGGCATCCGTTTTAGTTCCATCTTCAATTGCAGCATTCTGCACTATCGTTGGTGACATAATTGCAATTGGAGAACTTAAACCCATATCTCCACCTACCAAACCCATCATTGAACCATCTACAGGAGCACCACCACATTTACTGGTTCCTGCCCAAGGCAATTGTACATAGGGGAAACTTGCACGGAAAGTAGTATCATTAAATTCAACACCTGTTGAATAGGTAAGTACATCAAGTAAATCCTGGGTCACTGGATTTGGACTGCCAGCTATATAATCATCGTAGAACAACCCAATAGCAGCAAGCACAATGCCCGCAACAGCCTGTAATTCAATACGTGTAACATCATCTTCTAACCTTCTTCCATTTGGAAAACCATCCATATTAGGAATGAATTGAAGATTGATATTAGCGTACGTAGGATCCGTCAAACCAAGGACCGCAGCCCACACAAGTCCTAAAGAATTGAAAGCAGGATCATTTCTTTGAGTTGGAGGAACAGCCATATTCAATCGCAACATATCTCCACCATTTGGCAGGAAATTATTGATGAATGGCTTGCCAGCTGCCAGCGGATTTCCGCCTTTACCTGTAGCAAGTTGATAAGGTCTCATATTGGGTACACCTGTATGAAAGATTGGCCAGAGATCTACCGAACGAGGCTTTCCGGCTGCAGGTAGAAGTAGATTTCCAAAGATGGCATCATCCAATGCAGTGCCCGCAACAGCCGCTGATCCTTTCAAAGGAAAAAGTCCATTAGCACCATTCGTAAAATCAAACGCCTGCAAAGAAGCTTCCTGAATACGTAATGGAGCGAAAGCAGGGACCGCGCCTCCAAATAAATCATCATCCATGTAAAGTGCTAATTCAGGATTATAGAAATACTCATTATGAGCAGGCACTTCATTATAAGGTGTCATGTAATTCCAAACATCCTTTTGACCAATTGGAATCACAGCTTCATTTGTAAGCGGCATACCAATACGAGATACTTGTACCCAAGTACCCACCTCTTCGTTAAGAGGCTTCGGACATGCACCGTTTAAATTTGGAACATTCAGAACACGAATTTTCCGACGGCTTGCAGAAGCCCAAACACCAATCACGTAATTCGGGTCAAGAATGTTGACAGCCTGACTTACGTTTTTCTTATCCTTTTGTAGGGTTGAAATTGGAACCTGGATGACTATGGCGCTTGCATTATAACAGGCTAATCCATCACGTGGTGGTCCGGATTGACGCGGTGCATCACCCAAATCAAAAATTCCTCCCAGGTCTACAAAGAATGGATCTTCAACAGATCCAGCGAATACAGTTTCTCCGGTTGTTGCAGTTTTAAAAGAACCTGTAAACAGGCTTTCATAGGATGGGGCATCTAATCCTACCGGACTCTCAATGGAACGAGGACCAATATTATATGGAGGAACCACACCATTTGTAACAATGGTTGTAAATGTCTGTCCACCATTCATACTTCTTTCCACCTTATAAGTGGTTTTCTGATTTTGAAGTCCTAAGCGAATGTTGAAGAATGTGGTTGGATCTTCATTGACCTTCGTAAATGTAAATCGATAGATAATATCGTCCCCATTCTTTACGCCAGCTACAGTCTTGGAGGTATTAATATTGTTATCGATATGGATTTCATACCGAATGTTTTCCCCAAACGTGTAATAATTAGGGCCACCATGAGGCAATTGCATTGGAATATAATTAGCGATAATCGTAATCATATTCGGATTGTCAGGACTCCTGAATGCGTACAGGTCAGTATTATCAGCTAGTTGATCATAAGCAATAAGTGGTGCTTCCCGGTGACTGGATCCAAACAATTGGAATACCGAGGACATCATCATGATGACAACAGTCAATCGTAATAAATGAAGAGTTGAGATTTTTTTCATTTCTCTAAGGTTTATATGAGTTTATTAAAAAATTATGGGATGACTACTTATGGGGACCGCAGCAGATGCTATGGATATAAGTAATAGGTCCAATGAATTTCTGGAGATGAAAATCTTCTGACCCTATACTATACGAATGGTCGTGGCAATTGGTTTTATAATTCCAGTTAAACTTTAAATTTATATTAACCTAATACGTTTTATTTTTATACAATTAGCATTAGAGTTAATACAATTACAACCTAAGTTAATTTTAATTGAAGGGGTCATTAAGTTTTTAATAATTTCTCAACTGATTACCCCAAATTGCATTCATGACCCGTATTTCAGCTAAACGCTCAGTGACTACTTCGTTCCTGGTAGACCTTGGAGACATTGCTCTGAATACCGCTGCAATGATTATTACAGGAAGTGTGGTATTACTGGCTGAGGCATTGGAAGGGGGATCTGACCTAATCGCATCTGCGTTGTTATTAATTGGCCTGAGTATTTCTAAAAAAAGATCTAATAAGCAGCACCCCTTTGGATTTGGTAAAGCTCTTTTCTCTTGGACATTAGTTTCTGCGGTGGTGTTGCTTGTTTTTGGTGCAGGATTGTCGTTCTACTTTGGATTGGAACGATTTTTAAATCCACATGACATTACCTTAATCGGCATTGCCTACGGTACTCTTGGTATTTCTATAATAACCAATGGGTATGCGCTATCGGTAAGTATCCGTCGACTACTTGATGGAAAAGGATTGAAAGAATTGAAATCCATCCTGATCAAATCAGCCCATGTAGAAACAAAAAATACCTTTATTCTGGATCTGACGGGTGCAAGCGCAGCCCTCGTTGGAATGATATCATTGATTTTATACCAGGTTACAGGGATTAAACAATTAGATGGTATCGGAAGTATGTTGATGGGAATCATCATCGGCATCACAGCTATATTCTTACTATGGGGCGTAAAGGATTACCTGGCGGGAAAAAGTGCATCCCCTGAAATTGAGAAACAAATAAAAAAGATAGCTCTTGGTATAAAACAAATAAAAAGCATAGTTGAGTTAAGTACAATGTACATGGGCAGTAAAAAAATAATGCTTCACCTTGACATCGAGGTAAATAAATCTACGACCGCAAAAGAATTGGATGAGATCATCAGTCTTTTAAAAGAAAATATAAAAAAAGAAGTTCCCACCGTATCCATTATCCAGGTCGAAACTGTAGCCGCAGCTTAGCAGAGGTTGCCTTACGCCACTTTTAAACTTTTATCTCTCTGACCTATTCCCAATTTCCAACTTTCATCCCGGATTCATTTATAATGGCGGGACCATCGTTGTACGATGGGTTTCTAACAATTCATTTCTAATGACTGTGCCTGAAATAGGTTGACCAAAAATAACCTTTTAAAATGGTCAATCTATGAAAAATGAAATGGCAAAGAAGGCCTCATTAAGGCAACGTCG
>JAYUXX010000296.1:0-3981 GCA_043752765.1 Saprospiraceae bacterium
TATCCATCAGGTTATGATTAAATGGTTGGAGGTTATTTCAAAAGTTCTATTTCATCTTGTACTCATGACAAGAGCTATTGCATATACAGTATGAGATTCTATGGGCATTAGAATTCCCTTCACTTCTTGTAATCCCGAAATATTGTAGGTGAGTCATCAACTGCCATCCAAATATTTCCCTTCTTACCAGCTGCCTATTCTCCAAGGCAACGCAATGATGAACCCTCTAATGGGTTCAGTTACACAATTAAAAGCATCGGTGGGTGTCCTGAGTGCAATGAAAATGACAAATACGCAGATCCCAAAACAGGGGATATTGAGATAATTGACTATTCTATTGAGATGACAAGATACTACATTGACCTCCACGCTCACCTAAGATTTATCATAATTTGTTTTTTTGTTTACATATTTATCCGATTTTAACATATTGTCTGGATTATCTATGATTGCAAACAAGGACTTGAATGGAGGATAGGCTGAAGGTAGAAGTTGGCGATTGTAGGAGAAATTAATTACATATAAAATATCTATTTATGTGTATAGTGCTTACTGTCAATAATATATAGAATTTAAACAAAGTAGTCGCCCCTGACTAATCAATTGTGGAATACATTATTCTTCACTTCTTCTTTTAACTATCTTTCAGCCCATGCCAATGACCGGAATTTCTCCCGTTATGATCTTAGCTATCGTAGCAGGGTACTTCTTTCTCCTCATTTTCATTGCCTGGTTGACCAGCCGCAACTCTGATAATGACGATTTTTTTGTCAATGGCCGCAGATCCCAATGGTGGCTTGTAGCGATCGGAATGATCGGGAGTAGTCTTTCCGGAGTGACCTTCATATCGATTCCGGGTGTCGTGGGAGCCGGGGGACATAACCAGTCTTTCTCCTACCTCCAGGTGGTACTTGGATATCTGCTTGGATACATGACGATCTCACTGGTCCTCATGCCGCTCTACTATAAACTTAAACTTATATCCATCTATGGCTATCTGGGTATGCGATTTGGACCCACTTCGTATAAGACCGGATCAGCATTTTTTATGCTCTCCAGATTGATTGGATCCGCATTTCGGATGTTCCTTGCTGTGCTGGTATTGCATGGATTTCTTGGTGAACCTTTTGGTATTCCTTTTTATCTGACCGTGATCATAGCCATCTCGTTGATCTGGATCTATACATTTAAAGGTGGTATCCGCACTATCGTATTTACGGATACACTCCAGACATTCTGCATGCTTGCGGCAGTGATCCTTACCATAATTGCCATCGTCCAAAAGCTTGATCTCTCCATAGCCCAAATACCCTCGGCGATTAAAGACGCAGGATTTTCAAACGTATTTTTCTTCGAAGGTGGTTGGGCAGATCCGAATAATTTTTTCAAACAATTTTTAAGTGGTGCCCTGATCACGATCGTTATGACCGGTCTCGATCAGGATATGATGCAAAAAAATCTGTCCTGCCGGAATATTGGAGAAGCCCAAAAAAACATGTTCACCTTCTCGATCATTCTTGTGATCGCAAATTGCCTGGTGCTGATCATGGGAGCCTTATTGTGGATGTATCTCGGACAGCTTCAATTAGCTGCACCTTCGCGACCGGATCAACTGTATCCAATGCTCGCGATGAACTATTTACCTGTATATATTGCAGTAGCCTTCATCATTGGACTGGTCGCATCTGCATACAACAGTGCAGATGGCACTCTTACCGCACTTACTACAACAGTGTGTGTGGATTTTCTTGGATTTGAAAAGAATGAAAACCAGCGCGATGAAAAACAAAAAACAAAGATTCGGAGAGGCGTCCATGTTATCACCGCTATCATATTTGCTTTTGTCATTTTGTTATTTCAGTTGATCAACAAAGGGTCCGTAATCAATGAATTATTCAGAGCTGCGGGTTATACCTATGGTCCGCTTTTGGGTCTGTTTACGTTTGGTCTTTTGACAAAACGAACGGTGAAGGACAAGTATGTGTTTGTCATCTGTGTGGCAGCGCCGATTATTTCTTATTTGCTTGATGCAAACTCAGCGAGTCTGTTTAATGGGCTTACGTTTGGATTTATGATTTTAGCTGTCAATGGGTTGTTGACGTTTTTAGGTTTGATGTTGATTTCAAAGAGAGTTTAATTTCTAGAGACTTCTCTGAGGTTACAGAAATTACATAGAAGCAGGGTTTAGAAAGTTTATGCACCTCGTGCTGGTAAAAATGTCACTTTTTGCTAGCCCAAAAAGTAACCAAAAAGGGCTTTGTGACCCAAAAAACTCGCTTCTTATTTTCTTCCTTCGTCTCGCTTTCGGTAATGCTTGCTCGCTTAGTGGAGTTTCACTTTTCTATTTCTTTTTGGAGTCATTGCCTATAGATACTTGTCTATAACTTGAAATAGTCATGCGATTTGCTCAAACAGTTTTGGCTCACAGTTTTAACTACCGAAAATGACTTTTTTAATAGCTAATCTCTGCGCCCCTTTAGGGGAACGCTTTGCTGCAAGCAAAGATGGGGTCTCGCAGCTTTGACTACCGAAAATGACTTTTTCTAAACTCTCTAAACTCAAGCACGAAGTGCTATAAACCTTATAAACTCATCTTCCTTGTAAGAGATTCCGTAGATAAGAGAACCTTCTTCTTATCAGAAAATAACAAACCGTTCTACAAAATTATTTGAACCTGACTCTACCCATAACAAGTAAGTACCGGCATTTAAATTATCAATGTTGATTTGTGATAATTGATTTTCAACATGTATATTTTCAGTATGTACTATTCTGCCCGTCACATCCATTATTCTGATGAGGCTTTGTGATTCTTCAGTTTGAATTTCAATTTTGATAAATTCTGTCGCGGGATTGGGAGATAGGCTTACAACCAATGGTTGGCCTTTAAACATAATCTTGCGGGCAGGTGAATATGAAAAATTCCCGTTGAGATCATATTGTTTCAGTCTGTAATAGTTGACTCCGTTCAATGGAGATTGATCTACAAATTGATAAGCGCTGATCGTATTGGTATTTCCACCTCCATTGACCATTCCAATTGTTGCAAATAAATCTGCACCGTTAGAACGTTGGATTTCAAAATAATCGTTATCAATCTCGTGCCAGGTCTGCCAGTTCAATTGCGAAAAATGGCCTGAGTTTCCTACTGTGAATTTGAGCAGCCCAATAGGTAAAATATCACACAAATCAGGAGTTGAACATGCGATCAGACTAAAATCATCCACAGCTAATCCATCATCTGAGCCTGCGGGATTGAAGTCATTCCAACGCAACCAGAAAGTAGATCCATTGGAAATCAATAGACCGGTAATCGTTGATGTAATCAAAGTTCTGTTTGGTGCCACGTTGCCATTCAACGCGCCTGCTGTTCCCGTTGTGACGGGAGCTATAAAATCCAGTGCATCATAATCTGTCCAAGTACCGGTGTTTAAACTTGTAGCATTAAGACTATATTGAAAATCCAATCGATCTACTCTGCCCAGCGCCCCTAATCTCCATTGTTCACCTGAATAAGTTATATTAAGTGACTCGATGGTATCTGATGTATTATTTGTAAAGGAAACGCCTATTGTAGGATTCAGAGAGCCAGACTGCAAGCCGCCGAAAGCTCTCTCAGCAGAACCCGCTGCACCGAAACTGTATGTCTCGCCGGTAGTGGCTGATCCAGTTCCGGCTGTATAAATGGTATTAGCATTGCTGCCAATCTCTAAAAAAGCCCAACCTGCGGGGACCGTACTACTGGTACCTGTGGATGCAAGGGTACCAAAGTCTTCTGAAAGAACTGTACCAAATCCAGTAATGGTGATCTGTGCGTAATTTTTGATAATCCCCGTCATGCAAAACAGAACACTAAGTAATGCAACACGACTGAAGGGAGATAATACGAACTCAAATTGTGAGAATAAAAATTTTGACATTCCGGTGGAATTAAAAGATTAACCTTTAGCCGGTAGTTCGTGCCACAAATATAAACTTATA
>JAYUXX010000297.1:0-9575 GCA_043752765.1 Saprospiraceae bacterium
TATAATTCCATGCAAGACGACATAAATGCTGCACTTGCGCAGGAATTGCTCGCAATTAATACCAACTTAAATAAAATCTCTGCGCAAATCGCAGCTAAATAGTTTATTTTTTAGGTTTTGGGTTTTTAGCCAATGGCTTTACGGCTTTGGCTTTTTTGTGTTCTGGAGGCACTCGTAATACAGCCTTAGCGGTCCGGTCAAAATCATTTTCTTTTGGTTCTGGCAATTCAGGCAATGCCTGTTGCGCCAATTCCTTTCTTATTTCTGGGGTATCTAAACTCTTAGCGTTTTTGTGAGTAACGACCTTCTTGCCTGTTTGCTTTTCAAGTTTTTCAAGTGCTTCTTTTGTAATTGTACCAGCAATATGTATTGCGTGCTTTGTTTCCACAAAGTCTTTTGCCCCTGTCTTCGTTATCATTTCTGTTGATGTGGCTTTGCTGAAAATTGTTGCTGCTAATTCCAGAGGGGTCATATTGTCTCTAAGAGAGTCTTTCTTGTCTAAGCCTTTATAGTCCTTGTATTCTGTTGTTGATAACCCGAATGAAGATTTATATAGCTCATCCGTTAGAATTGCATACTCAGTTCCGCTTTTGATTCCAGATTCTTTTAGTTTATCAGTAAAAGTGTGTCGGGTTTCGATTCCCGCAGTCCTTGTTTGAACCCATTCAGGAGTGTATCCTTTTGCCAAATAATATCCTTTAGCTGTTTCTATGGCTTTGGATGGCTGTTCGATTTCGTCCAACCTCTCTTTTCCTACTCTTGCGAGCCACCTTTTAAATGGTTCTGCATTTTTAGATGGAATTGATTGGATAATTCTAAACACACCCTCTGTATTGGCACAGTTCACCCCTTGTTTGCCACCCTTTGTGGGCATTGGAAGGGTATGTACAAATTGTACCCACCCTTTAGAAAGATCTTCATCTCTCTGTTTTAACTTATTTATATATTGCTTAGGATCAGCAGATTCCGCAACCACAGACACCACGTCTTCTATTGAGAAATACCATTCTCCATCAAACATTACCCTTCTAATCTCCTGGTCTTCAAAAATGGCAATCTTACTTAATTCATCTTTTTTTTTGCTCATGATTTATTAATTAGTGTTTCGTATGTTAATCGCTATCCTGATACATAAGCCAACACTATATCAAATCTAAGACAAGTATCACACGCCCTAGTATTATAGCGAAGCGAAAACTCATCCACATAGCTTTGTAAATGTTTTGGGCTTACATGGTGGTAAATGCCGTAAACACCTCTTTTTAGATGCGACCAAAAGCCCTCAATAGTGTTAGTATGGCAGAACCCATCTACACACTGACCTCTTTCGTGATTAATTACACCGTGTACGAATGCGCTTTTAAGTGGAATGTAAATGTGGGATGAATCCGTATGAATGACTGAGCCTTTGGTAATATTTCCTGCAACGATTGGAAGTATAGTTTCACGTTTAACGTCTGGTACAACTTGCGCTTTAACTACTCCACCTCTTTCGATCATTCCAAACACAGCCGTTTTAATTAGTGGTGATGTGCTGTTTTTAAGAGCTTTGCGCTTGCTACTGTGCATGTTCCGTACCTTCCCACCAAAATATGCCTCATCCATTTCTACGCCTCCATCAGTCTCGTTATTGCCAATAAACTCTTTGAATGCCGGATGGTCAAATGCATAGCGTAAACGGTGTAGCATAAACCAAGCACTTTTTTGAGTTACTGATATATCCCTAGCTAACTGATGCGATGAGATACCTTTCTTATGTGAGCTAAATACATAAAGTGCTAAGAACCATTTTTGAAGTGGTATTTTGGTGTTGTCGAAGATGGTATTTGTCCGGACGTTAAAGTACTTGCCTGTGTTCTTGCACTTATATTTGTTTCCTGCACAATTGTAGACTTTAGAAGTCTCATCAAAAGGCGAAACTACGTTACCATTCCAACGTAAAGTTTCAAGATGATTAAAACAATCCTGTTCTGTTGGGAATGCATTAAGGAGATCGAAGATGCTTGAAGTTGGCTACCATTGCTTATCAATTATGATACTAAATAAGCAGAACTTTACACTTGTGTAACTTTTAGTGTAAATAAGTATATCATTGCCCCTAAAGGGGACCCTTTTCCATTAAACTTTTAATAATGGGATTAGAGTGGATAACACAAGGTTGAAGAATACCCGGGATATAAAAAAATTCATTTGCAAAGGAAAAAGTTCCCCTTTAGGGGATTTAGGGGTGAGAAAATCTGCCAAAAAGTAGGATTTCTATGCTCGGGTTATACCCGTGTCAAATAATGTGAGGTCACAAAATTTTGTGACCTCACTTCACATTTTTTTGCCAGCTTACTATCTCTTCTCCGCCCTCACCCACGCCTCCTCCAGGCTGACGGAAACAAAGTTTGCATTTGTTGATTGCGTAAGAAAATTAAGCTGACGCGGTGAAAGAAAACTTTCTACTTTTTGTCCTTCGGCAATAGCACTATTCACTCTGCATTTCTGAATCTCCGTCATTGGGATACTCCGCATCTTGTGATTGGACAAATAATATTTGGGTGTATCATCTATTTTAAAACTACTGACACCTGCATTCCTACATTTTAATTGTTCCGCAATTTTGTCAAGTTGGGTTTTTGATATGATGGCCGGATTGAATTCAACTTTCACAACTTCTTTTCCATTCTCCCAGCCCGCAGTCGTGGCCACAACACCATTGAGTTCTCCAAACAATGCTTCTCCACTCCAAAAACAATACATCGAATAGGTAGCGGTACTGAGGCCGTTTTTTCGAGCAGCAAATTCATCAGACATTAACTGTAAATATGCGGGTGCCCTCCCACTTACTTTGATGACAACATTAGTCATCATGTCAGTCAATCCCTGCCCAGTATAATTACCATTTAATCTTGATGAAAGATCCTTACCCTTTTCATCTACGATCCTCACAACAGGATTGTTCCAGGCAGGTTCATTGAATTTTTTCAATATTTCAGCATCATGTCCTCCTTTATTATTGAAAATTGCCAATGGGATGAAATGAGTTTCAATCGTCTCCACGATCAGCGGATGACTAAGTACATCTGTCCCATATTGTCTGCACGTAATGCAACCGGGAACTTCCTGAAAAAGAATCAGAATTGGCTTACACTCACTCCTGCTTTTTGAAATAGCCTCATCCATCGTTCGGAGCCACCGAACTTTACCTAATTCAACAGGATTGGTAAGAGCAGGATCACTCCCAAGACTAAAGAGCAGGATAAGCATGTAGATCATAATGAATAAGATTGATCGATAAAGTAAAATAGAACGACTCCAAATGCTTTTTTCATATCCGTGTCTTTGTGTTTGTTCCCATTGATCTGGTAATGATCAGTAACGAAATCGTATATTTTTATTTGAATAAAAAACTTCATATTCGCCAAAACAACATACATGAAAATCATCAGCTGGAATGTAAACGGCGTTCGTGCTATCGCTAAAAAAGGATTTGCAGATCAAATTAAGGCATGGAATGCAGACATTATTTGTCTCCAGGAAACAAAGGCCCAGGAAGACGAGGTTAAACAAGCACTCCATGGAATTGAAGGATTTGAAATATTCGCACATTCCGCTGTCCGCAAAGGATATTCAGGAACGAGCTTGTTGACAAAACAGAAACCTATATCGGTTGTCTGCGGAATTGGTGTATCAGACCACGATCAGGAAGGAAGAGTCATTACAGCTGAGTACGAAAATTTTTACGTGGTCACTGCATATATTCCGAATTCTGGTAGCGTACTCGAACGACTAGGTTACCGTCATTCATGGGATCGCGACTTCACAAAATATATGGCTGACCTCCAGGCTAAAAAACCTGTGATCGCCTGCGGTGATTTCAATGTGGCTCACCAACCCATTGACATTGCAAGGCCAAAGCAGAATTATAACAAGTCTTCCGGATACACTCAGCAGGAGATCGATGGGATGACCACATTACTGGCAACAGGATTTGTTGACATTTATCGTCATCTTCGACCCGCCGAAGTAGGTTATAGCTGGTGGAACCAACGATTCGGGGCCCGCGAAAAAAACATCGGTTGGCGTATTGATTATTTCCTAGTGTCTGATTCTTTCCTGTCCAACGTTCAGGACAGTTTTATCATGCCATCAGAAATGGGAAGTGATCATTGTCCCGTTGCACTTGTTATAAATGATTAACCTTAGAAGGGATGGTGAAGAAAGAATATAAAAATGGAGATATTACCGTGATCTGGCAGCCCACCCTGTGTATTCATTCTGGTATATGTTTCCGAAGCCTTCCGGAGGTTTTTAAGCCAAGAGAAAGTCCATGGATCCAAATGGACAATTCTACCTCGGATCAAATTGTAAGTACTGTAAATGCCTGTCCTACAGGAGCAATATCAATTAAAACATCTAAACCCCCACAAATCATGACGATTGAATCTACCTCCACCGAGGGAACCAAAGTAACAGTGATAACTAATGGCCCGGCTAAAGTGTCAGGTCCCTGCACGGTAACCATGGCTGACGGAACTGTCGTGGAAAAGCCAAATGGTGTCTCAATTTGCAGATGCGGCCTTTCTGCCAATAAACCATTCTGCGATGGAAACCATAAATCAAATGGATTTGTTGGTTAGAAATCAGGCAATGAAAAATTATCATAAAATTTTTCATAACACATTATAATTTTTTTTAAAGTGTTTATATTGTGTCAACCATTCTTTCCGGACCATGACTGCTCTAGCCTTTTTCATGAATCTATGCGCCCGAATGGAAAGCCTTCATCCACATCTTCGGAAGTCTACCTTACTCTCTTCCCCATCCATCGAATACAAGGGAAGGGCTTTCGCTATGATTTACGAAGACAGGATCGTTTTGAAGCTTGACGGGCAGGAGTTACCTGAATCCAGAGTGATCGGTTGGCAATATTATAAACCTCATGGCCGGCCTGTCTACCTTCAACACTGGGTAGAAGTCCCTTACTATTTCCATCACGACTGGGAAGACCTCGCAGAAAAGGCACTTCATGGCCTGAAAGATTCTCTCGGAGAATAATACACACATCCGGGTTTTTTGAGAGTTCGACTATAGGCTAAATGTGCATGTTTAAATTGCTCTTTACCCGGCACTAGACATGCCATGATTACTTTTGCCCTATGACACAAGCTAAGCGGATCGGACTTTTTTTCGGGTCTTTCAATCCGATTCACGTAGGACATTTAATAATAGCGGAATACATGGCGGCGATGACAAATCTCCAACAAATATGGTTTGTCGTCTCTCCACACAATCCATTAAAAGCCCGCGCCACGCTTGCCAATGATTTCGACCGACTCCATATGGTGCAACTTGCTATCGACGATAATCCCAAACTAAGGGCATCAAATATTGAATTTTCCCTGCCCAAACCTTCGTATACAATTGATACAATGGCCTATCTCCATGAGAAATTCACCGATCATCACTTTGCTCTCATTATGGGAAGTGACAATCTGGAAAGCATTCACAAATGGAAAAACTTCGACCTTCTCCTTAAGCGGTACCCAATTCACGTATACAGGCGTCCCGGAACTGAAAATATTCAAACGCCTGCCGGGGCCGATGTGATTCTCCACAATGTGCCGTTATTGGACATTTCATCCACTTATATTCGCAAACAGATAGCCGAAGGTCATTCCATACGTTATATAGTACCGGAAACTGTCTATCAGTATTTAGAAGGATCCCGTCTTTATAAGCAATAATTAAAGCCCCTTGGTCATTATTACGCTTTACAACTAAGCCAGTTTAGCCAACTCCTTAGTCTGATGAAACCCCTTTTATCTTAGCCCGATTTATGAATTTAAATTTTACATCTATTAGCTCGCTTACTGCCTTTCTCCTCTTTACCACGTTGGGATTGATTACCAAAGCGGGAGCGCAAGGCGATTTGAGAATAGGACAGTGGGCCGAACATCTTCCATATAATGGTGGAAAGACAGTAACACAATCTCCCACCCGTGTTTACTATGGGACTGAATTTGCCCTGATATCGATCTCAAAAGCAGATTCTTCCCAGGTAGAATTCTTTTCAAAGGTGGATGGCTTGAGCGATGTGCGACCAAGCTGGATTAAATATCATACCAGCCTTAAAACACTCATCATAGGATATGAAAACGGAAATATTGACTTGCTCGACACAAATGGAATTTCCAATATCAATGATATTCTTAGAAGCAATTCAATTCAGGGACAAAAAACGATTACAAACATCTACATCAATGATAGTCCGTTAGCTTATTTATCCACTCCTTTTGGACTTGTCATTCTGGATCTGGTCACGCAACGTTTTTCGTCCACTGTTTTCACGAACACACCTGTTTATGGATTTACTATTTTTCAAAACAAATATTATGTGGCCACGGATAAAGGAATTTATGCTTACGATCCTGCTTCCGGAAATATCATTGAAGATTTTGGTGTCTGGGAGAAAATTTTAATTCCAGGTCTTCCAACGAATTATACTGCTGAAGCCATTGCTGTTTTTAAGGATATATTATATGCAGGAGGCAATGGTGATCTGTACAAAATGGAACAGGATACATTTAATCTGTGGTATGACAAACCAGGCTTCACATTAAAGTTTATCTCAAATGAATCCTCTAATCTGATGGCTGGATTCAGATGTGATGCTGACTGCGTCGGAAACGTATCTTATTTTCTGGATGGTGGATTCTTTCATGAAAACGGTATTAATTGTACGGGTCGACCAAATTATGCGATTGAGGATGAACAGGGAAGGGTATGGTACGCAGATGAATTCGCCCCATTCCGCCTGGCCCACAATGAATTTACACCATGTGACTTTCTCTTCTATAACACTCCTTATTCAGGAAATGTAAGTGAAATGGAAGTCAAGGATGGTATCCTTTATGTTGCCACCGGTGGTGTGTCTGAGAGTTACGGGTATACCGGAAATAAAGATGGATTCTTCACCTTCGACAGGGTAAAATGGACTACATACAATCAATTCAATACGCCGGCACTAGCGGCTACAGGATTGGAAAATTTCTTCAGGATTCTTCCACATCCTACGGAAAACAAGGTTTACGTGGGTACATATTGGGGGGGATTATTGGAATATGATTTTGAAAATTTTAAGGTTTTTGATGATACCAATAGCTCTCTACAGGGCGCGGTCGGCGATGAAGCCAGAGAACGAATTACAGGTCTTGCTTTCGATGAGGCGAATAACCTTTGGGTCTCTAATTATGTGGCGGAAAGGCCACTCAGCGTCCTAAAAGCAGATGGTACCTGGAAGTCATTTGATTTCCCTTGTTCTAACATTACAAATGTCTCCCAGATCGTCGTGGATCAGCGGGGATATAAGTGGATTATGTTATTCAGCCGGTCAGCGGGAATAATTGTATATGATGATAATGGCACCATAGATGATGAATCAGATGATCGTTGCATCCAATTAAGTGCGTCCAATACGGCG
This sequence comes from Saprospiraceae bacterium, assembly GCA_043752765.1. GTDB lineage: Bacteria > Bacteroidota > Bacteroidia > Chitinophagales > Saprospiraceae > Opimibacter. Next base: position 7,469 of record JAYUXX010000297.1, read on the forward strand.
ATTCCTTCGAATAGCGTCAACACAATTGTGGTAGATCTTGAAGGAGACATCTGGGTAGGTACAGCCGAAGGACCCGTGGTATTTGATGGAGGGGCTGATATTTTTGAGGGACGCGAAGGAAGCCGGATAAAAGTAGATCAGGATGGCGTTTTGAATTTTCTTTTCGGGGATGAGACCGTTTATACAATTGCTGTTGATGGGGCTAACCGTAAATGGTTTGGGACCGGAAGTGGAGTTTTCGTACAGTCACCTGCCGGCAATGAAGAGGTAGCTTCATTTACTACCGAAAACAGCCCATTGTTAGACAACCGGATCATTGACATAGCTATCGATGGCAATAATGGTATAGTTTATATTGCCACCAACGGTGGTATTATGAGCGTCAGGACTGATGCTATCGATGGGGATATCACGCACAGTTCGGATGTTTATGCCTTTCCTAATCCTGTGCGGCCGGATTACGCTGGACCTATTGCTATAAGGGGTCTGGCCCGTGATGCTGTAGTTAAGATTACGGACATTCGTGGACAGGTATTGTTTGAAACCCTTTCGCTTGGTGGGCAGGCTATCTGGGATGGAAAAGATCTCAACGGGGATCAGGCAGCTACAGGCGTATATCTTGTTTTCTCAACTGCAGGAAGTGATGGATTTAGTAAACCTGATGCGCTCGTAACTAAAATACTAGTTGTAAAATAATCAAGACCAGAAAACAGGAGAATATCTCAGGTAGATCGCTTTCTATAATTATCTCTTACCCACATTAACACTCTTTTCAATCTTAACTTTTCCTCTCACGTTTTGGTCAAAAAACTATCTTTGCCCTCCTTATTGACCCATTGTGTAAAGGTAGCACGACTGATTTTGGTTCAGTTAGTCAAGGTTCGAATCCTTGTGGGTCAACTAAATTATTGAGAAAAGGGCTGATTTTGAAGATATAATGAATGTAAAAAATCATTACATCAAAAATGATTTCCATTACTCGGATATGTTGATTATATTGTCCTCTGTCACTCCCTGAAGGCTAATTGCCCAACTCTAATAAGGCAAGGTTTTTGTTGATTAAGTTGTTCTGTCCCCTGTCCCCATTTTGTTGAATTCTGAATAACTATTGTCTTACAAAGGTTATCCCCATTCACTTCAACGCGGAAAAAAGACAGTTTACTCATTGAAACACACCAAAAACTAATTAAGAGGCTCATTTCATTAAAAAAGCTTCTTAATCAAAACGATAAGTGCTATTTTTGAAAGGCTATTAGGAGTAAAACCCATTTTTTTAATTTTTTAGAAAGTATCCAGCGGATGAAAATGAAATTAATTACACTCTCTGCACTAAGTCTCTTCACCACCTTTTCATGGGGTCAAACGCTTCTATATAATGATGGCGCAACTGTTAAAATTCAGGCAGGTGCTGTTTTATATGTAGAAGGAGGAGTTCATAATACAGCAACCGGGACCATTGATAATGATGGCACGCTTGAATTAAAGGGCAACCTCATTAACCTTGGCACATGGGAGGCAGGTCAGCCAAACACCGTTAAGTTTAGTGGTAATACCCATTCGGATGTTACATCCGGATCTGCTCTATTCCATGACGTTGTGGTTCAAAAAGATGCCACATTCAATGTGAATCTGATTGATAACATGACAGTCAACAATAACCTGAACTTTAACGCGGCAGGTAGCACTCGGATCGTTACCGGTAACCTGGATCTTAAATTAGGGTCTGCTGCTACTTCAACAGGGTATGATGCTGATGAATATGTAGCCACCACGGGTACAGGGATGATGCAAAAAGCAGTAACAGCGAATGGAACTTATGAGTTTCCAATCGGTGATCTAACGAATTATAGCCCGCTCACAAATGTTTATACAGGTTCAGCTTATACGGCTGCTAATCTGCGGACCAAAGCAAACGACCTTACTCATCCTAATAAACCTGCTGCTGCTTCCGATTTTATTTCAAGATATTGGGATGTTAACGCTACAGGTATTACGGGCTACAGCAATACGCTAACAGGAACATATATCCCTGCTGATCTTACCGGAACGGCTTCACTAGTGAAGGGTGCTGTTTATGATGGAGTGGAATGGTCTTATGCAGCTGCAG
>JAYUXX010000298.1:0-3971 GCA_043752765.1 Saprospiraceae bacterium
CAATCCTATATCGAATTGATAATACCTGGTCTTGTAGTAGGTTACTATTTTTCCAAATTGAAATCCGACGGCTCCACCATTACTATGAGGTCTTATTTCTAAGGCACGCTCCTGGTTATATAAAATTCCCATCGAACTATAATCCAGTTGCTTGGGTTGAACGATCGTTTGCGCAAATGTCCATGCAATAGCAAAAGGCGAAAGCCCTATAAAAATGAATATTCCAATTATCCTTTTCACTGTCGGAAGATAGGGGGATTTACTTGATTTTTTGCGCTCCGGATGTAAACTATTGCAGGCTTCATATGCCAACAATCAAATTTTGAGCAGACATAAAACGCAATCCCTATCTTCATCAATCGAATACTATACCCTTGGTAAATAATTTATCGTCCCAAAGCTCCATTGCAAGTGATTATCTGCTTCAGATGAGGCATGAAGTACTGCAACTTAATCCCGTTCTTTTCAGGCGGAACCTCTTCAGATTTGGCCAGCTAATGGCCTACGAGATCAGTAAAATCCTGAAGTACGAAGAGATGGAAGTCACTACACAATTGGGTGTAGCTATTGGTAAAAAGCTTAGCGACAAGGTTGTCCTGGGAACCATTATGAGGGCCGGACTTCCTATGCATGAGGGAATGCTATCTGTATTTGATGATGCGGAAAATGCCTTCATATCTGCATTTCGTCATCACCACAAGGATGGTACATTCGAGGTCAGTCTTGGCTACATCAGCACCCCGGATCTTGAGGACAAAGTCCTGATCATTTGTGATCCGATGCTGGCAACAGGGTCAAGTATGGTGCGGTCTCTAAATGCACTTCTTGAAAATGGTCGACCAAGGGAAATACATATTGCAACCGTTATCGCCTCCAGTGCAGGACTCGAATATGTGGGTTTTGAATATCCTGATGCCACAATTTGGGTTGGGGATGAAGATGAGGAACTTACAGCCCGGTCTTTTATCGTTCCGGGTCTTGGCGATGCCGGTGATCTCGCATACGGCAAGAAGCCTGAGGAGCCGATGGATTAAGCTTTCAATGTCTTTTGGGTTTACTCTTTACAAGTATTCGTTCCTTGCCGACCTGTTCCTGGTTGCTTGAGAGCTCAATCGACTGATCATTCAAATGATTCCATGTAACCACTAACCCCTGCTCCAAAAAGTGCAAAATCATATCGCACCGGATCAATCGGATCAAATCTTTTTAATTGCTCAGTTAATTCTTTTGCGGCTTGCCAATCATTTACAGGACGATGTAACAATCCTAAATGTCGAGCAACTCTTCCGACATGAAGATCCAGCGGAATAACAAGTTGAGAGGGAGCGATTTTTTTCCAAAGACCAAAATCAACACCGCACATATCACTTCGTACCATCCATCGGAGAAACATGTTTAATCGCTTACAACTCGATTTTCGAAGTGGTGTTGCAATGTGTTTGCGGGTTCTTTCCATCACCTCCGGCTGATCAAAAATTATATCATAAAATCCGGCAAGTGCGTTGTACATATCTTCATCGAAGGGTTTCATTCGATTCACAAATGCATCTTCAAGACTTGTGTGCTGTCTATAATATTGCTGCAAAACCTCTACAAGAAAAATGACATCATCAGGTTGAAAGGTTCTATGTCTAAAGTGAAAAAACCTTGACCTGTCACGATCATGATGTTTTGTGATAAACTCATAGGGAGCATTATCCATCAACGACATTAACTCATTTGCTTTATTAATGATCGTCTTGCGCTGACCCCAGGCCATGATCGCTGCGAAAAACCCAGCTATCTCAATGTCCTGCAGTTTGGAAAAACGATGAGGCACCGAGATTGGATCTCCTTCAATAAAAGACGGATGGTTATACGTGATAGTTTTCTGGTCAAGCCAATCCTGAATGATCACGAAATCGAATGTTGAACGTTGAATTAATCGAGCTTCTGGCGAACTTCGTTGATCTCATATGGCTCGACGATGTCGCCCACTTTGATATCATTAAAGTTTCTGATCGTAAGACCACACTCGACACCAAATTTCACTTCCTTCACATCGTCCTTGAAACGTTTCAGTGTGGAAAGCTCACCGTGTACATTTTCCTTTGTCGGATAGACTACGATACCATCCCGAATGATACGGATATGGTTGTTACGCATCACCTTTCCTTCCAGAACGAAACATCCGGCTACAGTACCAATCTTACTGATCTTGAAGATTTCTCTTACCTCAACCTGACCAAGGATTTTCTCCTCTTTGGTTGGCTCAAGCATTCCTTCAACAGCAGCCTTGATTTCATTGATTGCCTCGTAAATGATAGAGTATAACTTAACCTCTACACCTTCTTTTTCTGCGAGTTTCCGGGCAGCTACAGAAGGTCTTACCTGGAAGCCGATGATGATGGCATCCGAAGCAGAAGCAAGCAACACATCAGATTCTACAATCTGACCTACAGCCTGGTGGATAATATTAACCTTGATCCTTTCAATGGAAAGTTTCTGTAAAGAGTCCGCCATGGCTTCAATCGAACCGTCAACGTCCCCTTTGATAATCAGGTTAAGTTCTTTGAAACTTCCCAGCGCCAGACGGCGTCCGATCTCATCGAGAGAGATACGTTTGCTGGCCCTGTTGGATTGTTCTCTGTCAATTTGTCCGCGATAAGCAGCTACGGCGCGTGCACCTTGTTCGCTTTCAAATTCGCGGAATTTTTCTCCTGCTTGTGGTGCACCATTCAAGCCCAGAACTAATACTGGAGCTGATGGTCCTACCTGCTTCACTTTTTTTCCACGTTCGTTGAACATGGCTTTAACCTTTCCACTGTATGCTCCTGATACAATGATATCCCCAACGGCAAGATTACCGTTTTGAACGAGCAATTTGGTAACATAGCCACGGCCCTTGTCTAGAGAAGCCTCTATTACAGTACCACTGGCTAATTTTTCAGGATTTGCTTTCAGATCTAATAAGTCCGCTTCGAGGATAATTTTCTCAAGCAGATTATCAATGTTTTTTCCAGTCTTGGCGGAAATATCGGAGGATTGAATCTTACCACCCCAATCTTCAACCAGAAGATTCATTCGGGATAATTCTTCCTTGATACGTTCTGGATCTGCACCCGGTTTATCTATTTTATTGATCGCAAAGACGATAGGCACTCCTGCCGCTTGTGCGTGACTGATGGCTTCTTTAGTTTGCGGCATGACGGAGTCGTCGGCTGCAACAATGATGACTGCAATGTCTGTTACTTTGGCACCTCTCGCACGCATGGCTGTGAACGCTTCGTGACCGGGCGTATCCAGGAAGGTGATAGATTTCCCAGGTTTTACTTCCATTTCATACGCGCCGATGTGCTGTGTAATACCTCCGGCTTCTCCACTGACGACATTCGCACTTCGGATAAAATCCAGAAGGGATGTTTTCCCGTGGTCAACGTGACCCATCACGGTTACGATAGGTGGTCGTGGCATGAGATCTTCCGGTGCATCCTCTTCTTCTTCTTCAAAAAGGACTTGTTCTTCAGCTGAAATAAATTCAACCTCGAAACCAAATTCTCCTGCTACTAATTCAATGATCTCAGCGTCGAGACGCTGATTGATCGAAACGATGACACCGAGATTCATACATGTCATGATAACATCGGTCACCGCAATACTCATTAAACTGGCTAATTCAGATACCGAAACAAATTCGGTCAACTGAAGCTTCGAATCATTCACCTCTGACGTCAATAATTCCTGACGTTCTACTTTATCTTTTCTTGAATCTCTTCTAATTTTTTGACGTCTGCTCTTGCCTCCTGACAAACGCGCCATGGTAGCGCGTATCTGCTCGTCAATTTCTTTTTTGGAAACTTCTTTTACTTCATCGCGGCCACCCGGTCTTGCAGGCAATCTGCGACCAGCAGGTGCTCCTGCACCTGGACCTGCACCCGGAGTTGCAGTTTGTCCCCCCATCGGAGGACGAGCAATTCTTGGATCTGGCTTTC
>JAYUXX010000299.1:0-3966 GCA_043752765.1 Saprospiraceae bacterium
ATTAAGATTAGTCAAGCCACATTTGACCAGATTGCAAGGTATAATTTGCAACTGCAGGTTCCGTATGCTTTAATCAGCAATGGAAGTGCACACTATTGTTTTCAAATTGATGATGACAAGAAAGAGTTTCTGTGGCGAGATAATATCCCGGTTTAAAGTTTCTAGTTTCTATCTCACTTCATTCTTTTCATAATGGCGGGACCATCCTCGTACGATGGGTTTCTAATTTCTATCCCGCTTCATTCATTTCATAATAGCGGGGACCATTGTGTTCGATGGATTTTTAATTTTTAATTTTTAGTTTCTAGTTTAACTAGGCCATTTGTATCCCAGTAAAACTCGATCCTACAAACTGCAGAATTTCATCCCGAACCCGCTTCACTTCCAAATCCGGTTCCATCAGCCAACCTTTTGACCAGCTATTAATTATTTTTATTCCAAAAGTTTCAATGTCTTCTTTAAACTGAAGATGCCATAGACTATTTTCAGGCCACTCACCTGTTGGCCAGAAATCACGCATGAGCAGAACGAATGGTTTATTAGGTTCGAGTAGTGCCTCAACGAGGAAATTTTCATCAGGGTTCAGACTTCTCTCTGAAATTTTATAATGCATTGGTAATTGATCCAATACAAGTCGGTCAAGTTCCGGGCCAAGTAAAGAGATCACATTTACTCTGTGAGCAGAATAGATACACGACTGAGAAAGAAAAGGTGAATACTGTCTTGCAAGGTTAGTAAGATATTTCAGTGATGTAGAGCTGCGGCTTTGTCCAAGCCTGAAGTCAGTCAACATCTTGGGCATATCTAATCTCTCATTCAGGTAGCGTTGATTGACCGGAGGAACATAAGCATACACATCACAAGCCATATCCTGCAACTTTTGCCAGTTCACATCCAATGAAGGATCTTTTGCCTTAAGCAGGATATAATTTCTAACCCGCGTATTTTCAGGTTCTGCACCTGACAACATGTTCAATGGAAGCAATTGGATCGGAAACCATTTCGCGCGCTCACCGACATTCATCTCAAAAAAGAATTGCTCAGCATCTATTTTTTCTATACCACCTTTTTTGCTTGCCATCTTACGGATAGGAGCAGCATTTTCTTCGCAGAGTGAAACACGCCGATTGTTAACTTCATTGCCAAACTCTGCAAGTGTATGGTGCCGAATGAGCTCAACCATCAACTTCATATCCTCATTCATTAACTGTGGCCATTCTACCTCAAGGGCATCACCTGTCACCAACTGTGTGATATACCATTCATCAAAATAAGTAAGCCAGTCTCTCGTCGGAATAAGATGCAAAGCCTGAACAATCGAACGAGCAACATCAGGAAACTGATTTTGAAAACCTGCCCAGAAAAAATAATCCTCGAGGTGATGTTGTCTTTCCACGATTGCTGAAAGCGCAAGATTGACATCGCGCAGATTTTCAGCACTACGGTGAACACTTAATGCCTGCGACTCAAATCGCTTTTTAAAATAGCCACTGATGTTTGCATTATTGTACCACTTAAGCAGATCATCTTCCCACTCTTTCAATTCGTTAGCCAATCCTGTATTCTCAGGTGCATTATGTGAATTAAGCCGCTTAAGTTGGCTCCTGATATGTGTTTCAATGGAATCTTTCGCGCCAAGCAAATTGGTTCGAACAGTTTGGAGATGAGTGATGGCATCAGAGAGTGATGGATTTTCTTTCCATACTCCCGGGATTGTCACCCATTGTTGGCCGGCCTCTATCTCACCAAGTAGTTCAAGATATTGTGTCTTAATTGCCTTTCGATGCTGACTGATCATTTTTGCCTTTCGACTGATTTGTCCTTTCAGTTTATCGGCAATCTGGCTCATGCTGCTTTCAAATGAAAAGGCTGCTCCAAATGTCAGATGTAATTCTTGGGCATGCGAAAGAAGCTTTTCAATCTTATTGACATAAATATTGATCTCTTTGATCCAGTATGATTTCACGTAGTTGAAATAACGCAACATCATCCAGTCAGCACGTTTTAAAAGCTCGGTCGCCTGGTCAGCCAGTAGTGAAATATATTGCATCACTTCGCTCTTGACGAAATCCAGCGAATGATTTACCAACAAACTCACATCCAGAATATCAAGACATTCAAATCCATCCTGTCTCAGCTTGCTTAGCTTGATGTGATGTTCAATTTTATTTCTTAACCGTTTATACTCAGTTGGAGAAATTTCAAACATTGATCTGCTCAACCGATAGAATAGGGGATTAACAGAACTATGATTGAAAAGCCCGGCAAACCTCTGGATCAAATCATATCGATTCGTTCCCGCCCAAAGCTCTTCATGCAGGGATGACCAGGGTTTGCTAAGACGCTCGAAGTCGCCTGATAATTTATAGAGTTCTATATGATGAATCCCTTGTTCGGTGCCCTGTATTTGTAATGCACTTTCAAGCATCTGGTTACGTCCGCCGGCATGATAGATCGCTTTTTCAATCTGATAGAAAGGAAACTGACTGAATATATCTTCTAATCCCGATTCATCATCATACCAGATGACAACAGGTTCCCCTGCTACCACATCTGAAGCAACCCGGGCAGCAAGCAACTGCATATGGTCATCCTGCTGACTCCAGATCCAACGTTTTCGCGTAGATGTAGAGGATTTAAATAGTTTAGCTTGTTGTGGGTTGAGATGACTACCCAGGATATTTGCAGTGTTCATACGCTATAGACCTTGTGATGCAAATATTAAACATTTTTATAATATGTTGTTGATGCTATGGAAAATTCTTTCCCATGGTACGGAAGAACAGGTTTAATCCTTTTTAACGATGCCCCCGCTTAATTTTTCACCGTTTTTGTATTCGTATTCCAGCGTTATCTTCCCGTTTTCATCATAATAGCGGAAAAATCCATCCTGGAGTCCATTTTTATACTGGACCTCCTGCTTGAGTTTCCAGGTCCTGTCCTCATAAGTTTTCACCACGCCATCAAGTTTCCCCATATTATAGTTTCGTTCTTCGATGACCTTCCCAAATTTGTATTGAGTCCATGGGCCATGAAGCACGCCCTCATGATATTTTGATTTTAACTCCACCTGTCCACGTGAGGCCATTTTTAAAGCTACACCTTCACGTTTTCCACCGACATAATTTTCAACTGTGGAAATCTCCCCGTCAGGATGATATTCGATCCAGGAGCCGGATCGTTTGTTGTCAGTGATAAATCCTTCGATAACGATTTGAGCTGCAGCGTCCTTTCGCACGGCGTACTGGGTTGGACTCCCGGGAATGCTTGACATTTCGTATCCCGTGAAATTCCCGGTACCGGCTTCAGGCTTGACTTCCGGAGATTTGCAGGCAAGAAGGCTTAAGAAACAACAGGAAACCAACGAAATTCGATTTGCTGATCGTAATGCACATAAAAGGTATTGGATCATATGATAAAAATTTACATAAGTAAAGGTAAGATTAGAAAAACTCATTGGTTTACTATTTCTTTCTATAGGACTAAAATTTAATAACGAATATTCTGAGATCTTCCTCAATTTTGACGTGATGGTGAATAAAGAAGTAGCAGCCCAATTCAATTTACTGGCAGCTCTGATGGAGCTGCACGGAGAAAATGCTTTTAAGACAAAAGCATATCTAAGTGCTTACCAGAGTTTAAGAAAATGGGATCGGCCACTCAGGGAGATGACCATTTCCGAGATGTCAGCAATCCCCGGTATTAGTGCCTCAGCAGCTACTAAAATCAATGATCTGGTTACCAAAGGCACCATGGAACCACTCGAAAGTCTGAAATCCCGAACCCCTGCCGGCATTCAACAATTACTTTCTATAAAAGGAATGGGGCCTAAGAAGATCAGGGTGATATGGGATTCACTTGGTGTTGAAACTCCGGCGGAATTACTGTATGCCTGCAATGAAAACAGGCTTGTCAAACTTCCCGGATTCGGATTGAAAACTCAGGAAGATCTGAAAGACAGGATTA